>NZ_CAWUDN010000001.1:0-202553 GCF_963920915.1 Nostoc sp. PCC 9305 | reverse complement strand
ATCCATCTTTATCGGCTGGAAACTCGCTCTGGATGGACTTGTGTATACACGGTAGCTTTTTTAAGGGGGGTTAGGGGGGATCTAAACGCTGTGAGGCAACTCTCAAAGACTTGTGTGTACACCGTAGCCCAAGTTTGGGAGAGGGATTTAGGGTGAGGGCTTTTGATTCATGAAAGAAGTCGAATGACCAAATTCTGTGACAATGATTAACAACCAACCAGAATACTGTATTTAAGCTACTCATGAGCCAAAGTTCTCAAAACAGCCCTTTACCAGGCAAACCTGTTCAATCATATTTCCAGTGGTTATACGCCTTCTGGAAATTCTCTCGCCCTCACACAATTATTGGTACAAGTCTGAGTGTTTTGGGTTTATATTTAATTGCCATTGCTATAAATAGAGACGCGATTAATCATATTTCTACAGACGCGATTAATCGCGTCTCTACAAACGCTATTCATGACATCTCTACATATTCCCTACTCCCTGTCTTCGGTGCATGGATTGGTTGTCTGTGTGGCAATGTTTATATTGTGGGGCTGAATCAATTAGAAGATGTAGAAATTGACAAGATTAATAAGCCTCATTTACCCTTAGCATCTGGTGAGTTTTCTCAGCAAACTGGGCAATTAATTGTCGCTTTGACTGGAATTTTGGCGCTGGTTGTGGCGTGGCTAACTGGCCCGTTTTTATTGGGTATGGTAGCAATTAGTTTGGCCATTGGTACTGCTTATTCTTTACCACCAATTCGCTTAAAACAGTTTCCCATTTGGGCGGCGCTGTGTATTTTTTCGGTGCGCGGTACGATTGTTAACTTAGGTTTATATCTGCATTACAGTTGGGCGTTGCAACAAAGCCAAACAATTCCGCCTGTGGTGTGGGTGCTGACGTTATTTATTTTGGTGTTTACCTTTGCGATCGCCATCTTTAAAGATATCCCCGATATGGAAGGCGATCGCCTTTACAATATTACTACTTTCACCATCAAACTTGGCCCTCAAGCTGTGTTCAATCTGTCTCTTTGGGTAATAACTGCCTGCTATCTGGGAATAATTCTGGTTGGGGTGCTAAACGTCGCCTCAGTTAACGCCATATTCCTAGTAGTTACTCATTTGGGACTGTTGGCTTGGCTGTGGTTGCGGAGTTTGACGGTAGACTTACAAGAGAAAAGTGCGATCGCTCAATTCTACCAATTTATCTGGAAACTCTTTTTTATGGAATATCTGATTTTTCCTATCGCCTGTCTTTTGGCTTAGACAATGCTAGAAACCTTTCCCACTAGTTCGATTATCGCTGCTGTTGTAGTTGTTCTGAGTCTGTCCATCCTTGGCTATTTCGCTTGGAAAACTTTGATAACTTCAGACTTGTTTCAAAAAGGTATCAATCTTGCCCAAGCAAAAGATTACCAAGGTGCAGAAGCAGCTTTTCGCAAAGTGATTTCCATCAACTCTACTAATGATGTCGTGCGCTTGTTTTTGGGAGATGTTTTAAACCAGCAAGGACAAGTAGAAGAAGCAACAGAATTATTTCGGGAAGTAATTCGCCGCAGTCCTAAAAATCCTGATGCTTACTTGCGTCTGGCGAATATTCTCATGCAGCAAGAGCGAGAAGAAGAAGCTAAAACTAACCTGCAACAAGCTAAAGATTTATTACAAAAACAGCGCCAACCTGAAAAAGCTAAAAAAATCACTCAACTATTAGATAAAATGAGTGCTAAGTCAAGCGAATCTTAAGTTTAATGAGAATTGCAGAGATTAAATTTTCCTGTTGTGTCTCCTAATTTTTTGCCATTCCCATCTTTATGGTGAGAATGGTTTTTATTTGGTAATTTACTATTGTATACCATAATTATGTCCGCAATTTCCGCAAGTTTAACCACTCTCTTCACAGCCCTTATAATTGCAATCGGATGCCCTTCAAGCTCCATAGCCACAATTAATTCATTTAGGCTTTAGAAGAGAAAATCTTAGTAATTTTAAATGATTGATTTTTGCAAAACAGCGATGATACTAACAGCCTTTTTGTTTGATAAAGACATATTGTAGTTTCTTTAAGCAGTGCAGAAATTAGACATATTGTATCACTAATACTTGAGTCAGTATCTAGGCATAATAAATTTAAAGTTTGTAGTAAGGACTTTAGTCTTGATAATTCTTGCTCTGAACGATAAATCGCTTACTACAAACTAGGAGTTTATTTTATATTTAATGATGTCTACCTACTTATACCAATTTAATGTGAAGTTGCACATATCTTGATCCCCCTAAATCCCCCTTAAAAAGGGGGAATTCAAAGTCCCCCTTTTTAAGGGGGGCTAGGGGGGATCGAATTCTATGCAGCTTCAGAAAGAATTGGTATTACTAAAATAGTATTAAGCAAGCGTAGATATTTAGTAGTAGATTTTATAGATTAAACAATCCAGTCTTTATGTCAAATATAATATCAGAATTGTGGACTAACTTTTTGACATCAGAATCATTTATTCCACATGGACACTGTTATCTATGGCAAACGAATTTAGTTTGGTTACACATATTATCTGACGCATTCATTGCACTAGCTTATTACTCGATTCCAGCTACACTCTTCTACTTTGTCCGCAAGCGACAAGATTTGCCCTTTGATTGGATTTTTTTGCTGTTTATTGGATTTATCGTAGCTTGCGGCACTACTCATTTAATGGAGATTTGGACACTTTGGCATCCAACCTATTGGGTGTCGGGGTTTCTCAAAGCACTAACTGCAACAATATCTGTAATTACCGCGTTAGAGCTTGTGCCTTTAGTTCCACAAGCACTGGCACTTCCTAGCCCTACTCAATTAGAACAAGCAAATCAAGAACTTCAAACCCAAATAGCCGAACGCTTACGGATAGAGGAAGAACTGCGAAAATACCAGAATCATCTCGAAGAAATGGTTGCTGTTCGCACCAATGAAATTACTCAGACTAACGAGCAATTACAACAAGAAATTCTTGAACGTCAACGCATCTTAGAAATTCTCCGGCAAAGTGAAGAACGCTACCGTTACTTGGCTGAGGCAATTCCTCAACTTGTATGGACAACTAAACCTAACGGTGAATGTGATTATTTTAATCAAAATTGGTGCGAATACACTGGGCTAACATTAGAGCAATCTTTGGGTTCTGGTTGGTTGGCTGCATTGCATCCAGATGATGTGCAAAGAGCTGATAAAGTGTGGTCTGATGCTGTCAAAAATAGCACTATATATAACAATGAATATCGCTTTAAACGAGCTGCTGATGGCTCCTATCGTTGGCAGCTAGCGCGAGGTTTACCACTCAAAGATGAGCAAGGTTTTGTAGTCAAGTGGTTTGGAACCTGTACAGATATCCACGAACAAAAACAAATACTTGAAGAACGAGCGCACCTGCTGGAATTAGAGCAAGTAGCACGAGCGAAAGCAGAAACAGCCAATCGAATTAAAGATGAATTTTTAGCCGTCCTCTCTCACGAACTACGGACTCCACTCAACGCAATTCTCGGCTGGTCAAAGTTGTTACAAACTCGCAGGTTAGACCAAACAAAAACATCTGAAGCACTAGCCACAATCGAGCGAAATGCTACCTTACAGGTTCAACTCATTGAGGACTTGCTGGATATTTCCAGAATTTTACAAGGCAAACTGACGCTGAATATCACGAAAATTAACCTCAAGTCTACGGTATTGTCGGCACTACAGACAATGCAGTTAGCAGCAGAAACAAAGTTGATTGAGGTGAATACAGTATTTGAACCGGGTGTGGGACAAATCATGGGCGACTCGACTCGTTTGCAGCAAGTCGTCTGGAATCTCCTTTCTAACGCAATCAAATTTACACCTAGAGGAGGAAAGGTAGAAGTGCGACTCCAGGAAACTGATGGCTATGCTCAAATAATTGTTAGCGATACGGGTAAGGGAATTAGCGCTGACTTTTTGCCATTCGTGTTTGATTACTTCCGCCAAGCAGATAGCACCTCTACGAGAAATTTTGGTGGATTAGGACTGGGATTGGCAATTGTGCGTAATATCATCGAAATGCATGGCGGCATCGTCAAAGCAGATAGCCACGGTGAGGGTCAAGGGGCAATATTTACTGTTAGCTTACCGCTTCTACCAGATGAAAGTTCAAAGCTGACGGATGGACAAAATTACCCTGCATTCTTAGCTAGTAACTCCTTACCTTTGAATAACATCAGGGTTTTAGTTGTCGATGATGATACTGATTCACGAGATTTTGTTGCTTTTGTATTAGAGCAAGATGGGGCTTTTGTGATGGCAGTATCTTCTGCTGAAGAAGCGTTGCAAACTTTAGCAGAGGTCAAGCTAGATGTGTTGGTAAGCGATATTAGTATGCCCGATATGGATGGCTATATGTTAATACATGAAGTCAGAACTCGGACACCAGAACAAGGTGGGCAAATTCCAGCAATTGCTTTGACTGCCTTTGCGAGAAACAATGACCACGAAAAAGCCCTAAAAGCTGGGTTTCAGATGCATTTACCCAAACCTCTTAACCCAGAAAAATTAATTGCAGCGATTGTTAAATTGATGGAAACAAAAGTTTCAGTAATTACCTAAAAATGACTTTTTACTTTTACATCAATCAAAAGCCCTCACCCTAAATCCCTCTCCCAAGCTTGGGAGAGGGACTTTGAAATGTCTCTTGTGTACAAATAGCCATTTATATGAGATTACACTTGTATCAAGTTAGCTTAATCACTTATAATTCCAGCTATAACCTCGCTAAAGCTACACTTTGGCTCTCCTAACAACAAGTGAGGAAGGGCTAAGATAGGGTTTTTTGACGATCGCAATTAGCCGAACTTGACATTATATATAAACCAAGCAGGTAAGGTAATAAAAATGCTGAAAAACAAGAATCTACTGGTAGCAGCTATTATCTGCTTGTGTTTGAGTAATGGGAATACTGCCTTTGGTCAAAATGTTAGCGTTATTTCAGCAAAAATTCAAAATACTCAGTCCGCAGTTATTCGGAACAAAAACGCAGTTGCTAACTTCGAGCAAGGAAGCAATCTCTATAAACAGGGAGATTTAAAAGGAGCGGAGGCGGCTTTTCGGAAGGCAATTGAACTAGAACCCAATTTTGCACAAGCCTATATAGCCTTGGGAAATACTCTCGACGATCGAGGTAAACCACAAGAAGCGATCGCTCAATATAATAAAGCCATTAGTCTCGATCCTCAAGACTCTAGAGCATATTTTAATCTAGGTTTGACTTTAGCAAGACTGAATCAATTAGAACCTGCGATCGCCCAATATCAAAAAGCCATCAGCCTTGAACCCAAGTATGCTGAAGCTCACTATAACTTAGGAAATGCTCTCTATGCTCAAGGCAAGCTAAAAGAAGCAGTTACCGAATATACAGCAGCAATTCGGCTCAAACCAGACTATGCACCGACTTACACCCGTTTAGGAAATGCTCTCTACGATCGAGGTGAGCTAGCAGAAGCAGTTACTCAGTATAAAAAATCTATTAGCTTTGATTCTAACTATGCAGACGCTTACTATTACTTAGGAAACGCTTTATACGCTCAAGGAAAGCCAGCAGAAGCAATCGCCAACTATACCGAAGCCATTCGCCTCGCTCCGAAAAATCCAGCAGGTTATAATGCTTTGGGAAATACTTTATACGCTCAAGGCAAACTAGAAGAAGCGATCGCACATTACCAAAAAGCCATCAGCTTCGCTCCTAACTATGCAGACGCTCACTATAATTTAGCAAGTGCTTTTTACGCTCAAGGCAAGCTCACAGAAGCAATCGCTGGCTATACCGAAGCGATTCGTCTCGATCCCAAACACGCACAAGCTTACACAGGTTTGGGAAATGCGATGGACGATCGAGGTAAACCTCAAGAAGCGATCGCACATTACAAAAAAGCCATTAGCCTTGTACCTAACGATGCATTCACTTACTATAATTTGGGAATCACTTTGGGAAGACAACAACAACCAAAAGAAGCGATCGTTAATCTCAAAAAAGCCAGAGAATTATTTCAAGCTGAGAAAAACAAGGAGATGGTTGAGCAAATCGATCGGCTAATCCAAAAAATTAATACCCAGGCGAATTGAATATGGGGCATGGGGAGCAGAGGAGCAGGGGAGAATAACTACTGACAAATGACAAATGACAAATGACAAATGACAAAGGCAAAGTCTACCTCGTAGGTGCTGGGCCTGGAGATGCAGAATACCTAACAGTAAAAGCTTACAATCTCTTAGCTACTGCTCAAGTGTTAGTCTACGATGCTTTAGTAGATGCTCAATTATTGCAGTGCGTACCAGATGATTGCCTGAAGTTGGATGTTGGTAAACGCGGTGGCAAACCCAGTACAAGTCAAGCAGAGATTAATAAGTTACTGGTAAAACACTGTCTGCAAGGAAAACAAGTTATACGCCTCAAATCAGGCGATCCGTTGATTTTTGGGCGTTGCACTTCCGAAATTGAAGCGTTGAAAGCATCCGGTTGTGATTTTGAACTAGTACCAGGAATTTCCTCAGCCCTTGCAGCACCCTTATTGGCAGGAATTCCCCTAACAGATCCGGTGTTAAGCCGCACTTTTGCAGTGCTTACAGCTCATGAACCAGAGGTTTTAGACTGGGAGGCGCTGTCACGCTTAGAGACACTGGTAATTTTGATGGGAGGGCGACATCTACGAGAGATTGTAGATCGACTGGTGCGGCATGGGCGATCGCACTTAACACCCATTGCCATCATCCGTTGGGCAGGAACTCCCGATCAACAAATTTGGACGGCGCAACTGGGCAATATTCTAGAACAAACCGCCGGATTATCCCTTTCCCCAGCGGTAATTGTGATTGGCGAAGTTGTTGGGCTACGCAAGTACTTACAACCTGAGAGAATAGATTGTCAGGTTTCTACTACAGCCAAAACTTTCAGCCCCCCTGCTATGTCAAGCAATTTTCCCCTATCTCCCCTTACTGGTAAAATTATTTTGGTGACACGTTCAGTTGGCCAATCGAGTCAATTTAGCGATCGCCTCATTGCATCAGGTGCAACAGTCATTGAAATGCCTACCTTAGAAATCGGCCCCCCCTCCAGTTGGGAAGCTTTGGATAATGCGATCGCTCATTTATCTGACTTTGACTGGTTAATTCTTACTTCTACCAATGGCATAGACTACTTTTTTGAAAGGCTAATTGTTCAAGGTAAAGATAGCCGTGCCTTAGCTGGCATCAAAATTGCTGTCGTTGGTGAGAAAACAGCCCAAGGTCTCAAACAACGCTCTCTGCAAGCAGATTTTATACCCCCTAACTTTGTTGCCGATTCTTTAGTAGAAAATTTCCCAGATAAATTAGATGGTAAAAAGGTGTTATTTCCCAGAGTTGAAAGCGGCGGTAGAGAAGTTTTAGTTAAGGAATTAACTCTCAA
Source organism: Nostoc sp. PCC 9305 (assembly GCF_963920915.1). Taxonomy (NCBI): domain Bacteria; kingdom Bacillati; phylum Cyanobacteriota; class Cyanophyceae; order Nostocales; family Nostocaceae; genus Nostoc; species Nostoc sp. PCC 9305. The sequence goes on along the minus strand of NZ_CAWUDN010000001.1, from coordinate 195,139 downwards.
GGGAGCAAAGGTGATAGAAGTTGCGGCATATCAATCTTGTTGTCCTAGCAGTATTCCACCTGCGGCAAAGTTAGCTCTCCAAAACCGCAAGGTAGATGCAATCACCTTTGCCAGTTCTAAAACTGTACAATTTTTCTGTCAACTTACTAATAGTATATTTTTCAACAACTCTGATGCTAGCCAATTATTAGAGGGAGTTTGTATTGCCTCTATCGGCCCCCAAACCTCCAAAACTTGCCATGATTTATTCGGACGTGTGGATGTAGAAGCCGAAGAATACACTTTAGATGGTTTAACCCAAGCACTGATCGCATGGGCGACAAATTCTTAGATGAGGGGCAGGGGAGGCAGGGGAGCAGAGGAGAATAACTACTGACAAATGATAAATGACAAATGACAAAACGTATAATCGGCTTAACTGGAGGTATTGCCACAGGTAAAACTACTGTCACCAATTATTTAGCTAGCACTTATAACCTGCCGATTTTGGATGCAGATATTTATGCTAGAGAGGCAGTATCTTTAGGTTCGCCTATTTTGGGTGCGATCGCTCAACGTTATGGCGAACAAATTTTACTACCAGATGGCAGCCTCAACCGCCAAAAGTTAGGCGAAATTATCTTTAATCGTCAAGATGAACGCAACTGGATAGACAATTTGATTCATCCTGATGTGCGCGATCGCTTTCTCAAAGCCATTGCTCAGTCTTCCTCACAAATACTGGTGTTAGTAGTGCCTCTATTATTTGAAGCTGGGATGACTGATTTGGTAACAGAAATCTGGGTAGTGCGTTGTTCCCAAGAGCAACAACTACAAAGATTGATACAACGAAACCATTTAAATACAGAACAGGCACGAGCTAGGATTAACAGCCAATTATCCATCGAAGAAAAAGTGGCTCATGCAGATGTCGTTTTAGATAACTCTTCTACCCTAGAAGTACTACTGAAGCAGATAGATGTAGCTCTAGCCACGACAAGTAGTGACTAAATTATATTGATATTAAAATATATACATATATGACATTTTCAAGACATAAAAAGCTTATTAATTAATACTAGATAGTTAAGCAAAAAACTTATATCTCACCAAATCTCGTCCAACAGTTAGGTGATTTTACAGTTGAATCTGCGGTTAATGGTACTGTAAATTTAAAATAATCGGCTTTGAAATGAATTATAAGTTCTATTTTTTAAATGTTTTTAAGTGCCTTCTCTTCAATCAAAACAGGTATGAACTTAAGTTTTAGTTTTTTCAATAAATTATCTCTGGTTATCTCTCCAGTAACAGAATTAAAACAAAAGAATAAAATCCATGATTACAGACAACAAGTTTGTGGAGGCGACTACATATTTGAGCGCCTCAATGAAGGAACAATCGGGTACATGACTGGAGTAGGGAAAAGCGTTAAAGCTTGCGATCGCATTATTTTACGAGAAGGTTGTGAATCTTATCAATATCAAGTTGAAGAAATTGATTACTATTCAGATCCATCCGATATGTGGATAGCTTTACTCAAGCAAATACCGCATGACTAAATATTAAAGTCAACCAGTTTTTCAATTCTAGAGTTCAATACAGTTCATAATAAACAACAGAATTCTGATATAGAGACGCAATTTATCGCGTCTTGAAAAACCAATTATCTACACGATTCTCCTTCTTTTACTAGAGAATAGTAAAAGTAATACCAATAGGACTTACGCAAAAACCCTCTCAAACTCTCATTCCTCCGTGAACTCTGCGCCCTCTGTGGTTCGTTTTCCGTTACCCGTGCGTAAGTCCTAACCAATTGGAAAAAAGAATGCGACAAATAGACCCGTTGTAGAGACGCGATTCATCGCGTCTTTTACCCAAAGATGTGTTGCAATAATTAATTGAATTGGTATAAGGTATATCAGAGTCGCTTCCTCGCTTGTTATGAGGGAGTGAGGTATAAAAACCTCACTCAACCGAGAACAGATATATCTATGTTAAATCGATCAAAAAATGAGCTATTAAAGTATTTCTTTCATAGGATAGCAAGTAAAGATGCAAAAGATTTGGGTTATCTTTATCAAGGTGCATCACTGAACCATCAACTGCTAAGTGGTGATGATCTATCCACCTCTCCTGTGAATCTAGTAAAACACTGAAATAGGGGCTGACATCTGGATGATTTTTTGTTAATTCTTCATAGCTTTGATAAAAAGGAGGTATACCAATTCCCATCGGCATATATAAGCCTTTGGAATAATCTGCTACAGGCAATTGAGGAAGCGTTTTCAGATTAACGCCACTGATGAATAATCTATTTTTCTCACCAGTCTTGGTATCTATGAATCCTAGCTCAATTTCCTGTAAATTTTGTTCAACACCAATTGGTTTAATATTCCTTAAAATGGCTTTATCAAATTTGCCTATTCTCCAGTATTGATTTCCCCAAGGCTTATTTTGGTCGTAAAATCCTGGCGCTCGAAAACTTGCAAACTTAACTTCATTTTTAACGTCGTAAAAATCTCTCCATTTGGTGATGTTGGTTGCTAGCGTAGTTCTAACTTTTCTACTTTGCTCTCCTGATACAATTATCCTCTCATCAAGAGGGAACTGAGTAGCAACTTCTTTTTGATCGATTACATTTCTTAAAAGATTAGTTTTTACTATTGTGCCACTCGGATCTTGCCAGTGTTCTAATTTCCACCAATGCTGCCAATATGAAATCTTATTAATTTTTTCAAAAATATTTTTGTAATGTCCAATTGGGAAAGTAAACCAACTTTGATAATAAAGGGATTTATTATTATCCTCTTTAGTAAAAAGTAAAATTTCCCAAAATCCGGCATTTAAGCAATTATTAGCCAAAGCTATCTCTACAATATTTTGCTTTTCAAAACCATCTCCTCCAACAATTTCTATATTTTTGGAATTAGCAGGAAAACTAATCTGTTGCCTGTTCCACTCTCTATCTGTAAAAGCGATTATTTCTAAACCTCGATCTTTTTTAACCCATTCAGGTGCTTTAGGAACCAATAGCTCTAAATCAACATTTTTTATAACTATTTTTGCCGTATGTTTGTCTGTTGCTTCCAGTACGAAATCGAAATGCGTATCATCTTTCTTAATCAGTGTTAATTTTCGATTAGAATATCTTTTAAAATTTTTTCCTAATGGTGCAGGATTGGCTGGATAATCAACATTAGATAATTCTTGTAGTTTTACACTCATCTGATTATCAAATTTATATCTGGATTTAAACCAGAAACCACCTAGTCCCAGCAAACCAAGGCAGAGAATAAGAGTACTAAATAAAATCTGTTTATTCGTGACTCTGAAATTAATTTTGCCGAATTGGGAAATGCCTGCAATTTTTTCTTTTGCAGAGATGTTTTTCATCAGACAAATTCCTTTTTATGAGAATGCTGCTTAACAGCATAGCATTCTGCAAAACGGATGTCTTATTTATTTTTTCAACAAAGATGTTAATAAACAGTTATCTGCAATTAAGGGTTTAATACCAATTCTTACTTTTCCTTTATTGCACTTGCAGCAAACCGCTAAAGCGCCTACGCATAGCTGAAACCTGTATTTATTAGAAAATTGGACTTTTTCAACTTCACCAAAATTAGTCACAATAGAAAAAGTTTCACTCCTCAAAGCAAAAACTTTTACCCAACAACGTCGTTTACTTTCTTTAATTGGATAAAGTCGGACTAAGCTGTTGAAGAAACTCAATATTTAAATCTAGCTTTTCTCCTAACCATAGGGAATGAACTGCATGGTCTGCCACAGCATCCCCTGTCTCAGGGTGAACGAGAATATCCAATCCCTCACGATTGAGCATTAACCAAGGAACGACTTTCTCAAACTGATTCGGCAAGAAAGCAACTTGATACATCGCTTTTGGATGGGGCCCGATGGGCTTGTCAAACCAGCGTCCGAGTTGCACCTCAAACCTAGCGCCTAATCCTTCACGTACACGTGCAGCTGCATCCCGACTCGCAGGATCGAAGTAAACATGAGCATGAAAACCAGCGATCTCGATAGTATCTTCTTTCATAGATCCACTTTTCGCTCTCAACTCTAATTTTGGTAGCGGGCTTTTTATTTCTTACTAAAATCTACGACGGGCTACGCCTACGTTCAATTTTAGCCCAATACAGTGTAGTTAGGGAGCGGTTGTGGAGATTGAATTTACAGAGATCGTCGATTGAGATAACTAACTTTTATGGGGTAGGCAGCATACTGAGCGTTATCGTTAGCATAGCCTCTCGCACAGAAGTAGCGATCGCGCCAAAGTTTTGCCCACCCTAATTACGCAAGTTAAATGTGGAATAGCTTAGTGGTTAGTTAACGCTGAAAGCGCTTGTAGTTTCTTTGACAACTTCATCTATTTTAGGAGTAACTGAAAGATGCACAACATGCACTGAACAAGGAGCATGGTGAAGAACGTAGTTACTCACACTACCGAGAAATAGTTCCATCAACCGAGAATGACCCCGACGCCCCATAACAATTAGGTCAGCGTCACAACTATGGGCTAAATCACAAATAATGCGACCAGGATTACCAACATTTTGTGTAAATTCCGTAGTCACACCTGCTGTGTTTGCTTGGGCACAAAAAGATTGCAACATCTGGATTCCTAGATTTTTAAAGGTATCCCACTGTTTTTGGTATAACTCAAAGCTTTGACTGGTCAATCCTGGATAGTAGTCCATATTAGCCAGCATAGGAGCATAAGGACTACCCTCTTCTTCGGAAGATAGGACATGAAGTAACATTAAGCTCGCTTGTGTTAACTTTGCTAAATCCAATGCTTCCTCAAAAACCTGTTGCCCTATTTCTGAGCGATCTAATGCAACTAGAATCTTTTTAAACATCATAATAGACCTCCGATTTCATTGGTAATTGGTCTTTACGGTTTCGGGTTTCCAGATGCTGGATTGTCAAAAATGACTAATCCCTCAACTATGTTTAGCGACTTTTGAATTTTAAATCTCTTAAAGGTTTTCGCCCTATATTTATATTTATAGCAAAACAATTTGAGGAACTTGTGAGGAAAGCCAGCATTTATCTTTGAGCATGAGGGAGCATCCCGTTTTGGAATAAATATCTTTGGGTTTCGAGCCTAAATCCCTTTATCAAAGTTGCTATGCATTAGTCAAATTTTTCTTAATATTGCTGTAAATAAGTCAGGAACAGGATTGTAGAACAAGGCGATATGTGGATATTTGACAAAAGCAGAAGAATGTAAATGACGAAAATTTTCTAGGCGATCGCTAACCACAAACTGGAGAATTTGAGTGGATACCTATCAATGTTTTTGCTCTTGTTTTAAGTAAGTTATATTTTTGTTGAGAAAGATCCGGGTAATGGATAGCCTAAAAAGAGAGAAGTCAATATATTGCATACAAACGCAAAGGCTAAAACATTAAACAATCCGGTTGCCAATTGTCCACACTTCTCCATCAGAGCGGACATAGGGAACGGAGATTGTCTTAAAGCCAGTAATAAAGGGTTTGTAATAAATCTGCCAATACATTGGACTCAGTTGATTGGCACAAGCTTTAAGAAAACGGACTTCTGTCGCCAGTTCACTTGCTAGTTGATTAATGCGTTCAGCATGAACCTGAGCCACTTCTTTGGCTTCCTCTAGCTGCTGCTGTTGGATAAGTTGTTTGGATTCACCTTGCCAACGCACTAACTTACCTTGTTTTTGTTTTATCTTGCCTTCTAAAGCGGCGATCGCTGCATCTATGCCTTGGAGTTCAACTGATAATTGGGCATTTTCTCTGGCTTGACGGCGGTAAGCTTCCACCATTACCTGGGGTGAATCATTCTCGCCAGAGATGACATTATTTTTTATAGTGAGTGCAGCGCGTTCTTCTAAAAGAATCTGAATTTGAGAGTTAAGCGCCGCTATTTCAGCCTGAGTTTGCTCCATAAATCGAGTTTTAAGTGCTGAGTAAAATATTAAAAGCTTTTTGCGCCTTGGGTATCGAGAGAAAGCGATCGCACCTCGGCTGTAATTCCTTCTTCTTGCCAAGCAGCTAACATCGCCGCCTCCACAGCCTTTGAGTGTAACCGATCCGCCAAAGCTAACAGTGTCGGCCCCGCACCACTAATCACCATACCATAAGCACCAGCACTAACAGCTGCGATGTTGAGAGCATCATAACCAGGAATCAAAGCTTTCCGATAGGGCTGATGCAATCTATCTTGCAAAGCTGTCTTTAACCATTGTGCGTTACCAGTTTCCAAGCCACGCAACAATAATCCCAAATGTGCTGTATTGAAAATCGCATCCGCGCGACTCACCTCAGTTGGCAGAACGCCCCGCGCCTCGGAAGTAGAAAGTTCAAAATTAGGAATAGCCACAACTGGTACAACATCTTTATGCCAGGGAACATCACAAATTTCCCAACCTGCGCCACTGGTAGCAGCAAGACGACATCCTCCCAACAAAGCTGGAACTACATTATCAGGATGTCCTTCCATTGCGATCGCTAACTCCATCACCTGCGACTGAGACAGAGTTGCACCTTCTAGTTGATTAGCCGCAACCAACCCACCAACAATTGCTGTCGCCGAACTACCCAAACCCCGCGCCAACGGTACACCTAACTTAATCTCTATTTTCACAATCGGCGGTGTCTGCTCTATGTGTTGATAGAACTTGACAAACGCTTGGTAAAGGAGATTGCTCTCATCAGTTTGGACTCGTTCAGCTTCTGTACCAGTGACATGAATAGTTAACCCACCTTCTTCTAGGCGAGTAAATTTAAACTCGTTGTACAACTTTAAAGCTGCACCGATGCAATCAAAACCAGGCCCCAAATTAGCAGTTGTGGCGGGAACGGTAACAGTGATGCTAGAAACAACAGACATGGGTAAAACTCAGTAATCATCAACTAGCATCCCATGTATTGGTAGCAGTTTGGGGCAAGTTTTTAAGCGTTACTGGGGATACTTTGATTTACTGTTCCTTAATTCATCCTCCGAACCTTGAGTTTCAGTGCTTGTGGCTCTAGCAAAATTCTATTATGGGAATTTAAATGCTTGGATTGTGCGATCGCTCCACCCCATCTACATTGATGAGATGATCGTGAGTTCTGTTATAGTACAGATACACTATAAAAAACACAGATCCCAAAAAGTATAATTTGCAGAATTTGTAATTTACAAGGTTATGTAATATGTCTAGTGCGCACACGGGTATTGAGTGGACAGATAAAACTTGGAACCCAACGACTGGTTGTAACAAAGTTAGCCCAGGTTGTTTGCATTGCTATGCAGAAGCTCTCACTAAACGCTTTCCTAATAACTTCAAGAATGGATTTGATTTAACTTTACACCCTGAAAGGTTAGCAGAACCTTTAAAGTGGCGTACTCCAAGTAGAATATTTGTGAATTCAATGAGCGATCTTTTTCATGAAGATGTACCTCTTGATTTCATTCAAAAGGTCTTTAAAGTAATTCATGAAACGCCTTGGCACATATATCAAATATTAACAAAACGACCGGATCGATTACTTGAGTTGGCTTCTGAACTAGAATTTTATGAAAATATCTGGTTGGGTGTGTCAGTCGAAAATCAAAACTATGTTCATCGTGTTGACTTTCTTCGCCAAGTTCCCGCGACTGTCCGCTTTCTTTCGTGTGAACCGCTCTTAGGTGAATTGAATCTTGAGTTAACAGATATTCACTGGGTTATTGTCGGTGGAGAGTCTGGACAAAAACATCGCCCTCTAAAAACTGAGTGGGTAAAAGATATTCATGACCAGTGTCAAGCAGCAGAAGTGGCATTCTTTTTCAAGCAGATTGGCGGAAGAACTTCTAAGGCTGGAGGTAGGTTACTGGATGGTAAAATATGGGATGAAATGCCTGATGCTTGGAAGCGGCATCAAAAAAGATGGGGAAATACTCCAGTGAAATTAGTAGGGAAAAAAGAAAGTTTGGTAATCACTGCTTAGGTGGAAATGTAACTTTTACCGAATCTGCAAATGTAAGTTCACCTTTATTCTTTCTTCGTTTATTAGCAGGTGGCTCTACTACTATTTTGCTTTTAGCTTCAAGATTCTTCAGAGCATCTTTGTAATTCTTGCTAATATAACGCCTTCCAACATGATGCTGATTGTAAATGTCTTGCATGGTTATTGTTCGACCTGCAAATGTATCTAATAACATTTCTTCTAAGTCATCAAGAGGACGATAAAATTCAAAAAGTAACGGTTGTCTATAGGTGGCTGGATTATATTCAAAAGAAGGGACGCCTTGATTTTGTTCAGAACTCTCTTTTGCCATTATGTCTTTCATGATTGCATAGCCTTTGACGTGCTTACTCACAAAGATTAAGTGATGGCTAGTTCGGTTGCCGTTTTCATGTTTAAAGCGAAAAGGTAGAACATACTCTCCACCCATTTCCTTGAGAGCTTCGCAAAGTGCCTCTACAACTGTTAACTCCCGTTCTTCTGGTTTAAGGATTTTTAGTTTTTCGCGTACTTGATCAGCTCGTATTTTTCCAAATAGCGCATTCATGTGTTCTTCAACAGCTGCGTTACCTAAACCCATATTGATCCGGTTGTAATTGAAAAAGAAGATGCAATCACACCCCCAGTTTTTCACAACAGAGTTAATCAGTTGTAGCGATAATCCCTTATATCCCCACGGATCTACAAAAAAGAATGTAGGTACTAACTTTCGCTCGTTAAATGTCTTGACAATATTTTCCCCAACTTCATGATTAATTACTTGAGGCTTATATTTTAAATTTTCAATACCAGGAATTGAATTTATAGTTTCTTGGAGAGAATTAATATGTTCTGCATCAGCATCATTAAATACTGTCACCAACATATTTTGCATATCTGGATTAGAAATCGCAGTCTCTAAAACTTTTATTGGTGTTGATTTTGAACCATCTTTGTATCGACCTGGGCCTGCAAAAAGGTCTATATAGGCAATTCTTGGGTCAACTTTTTTAGCAGTTGGTATAATTACCTTTGCCCAAGCCCAAAAATATTTCTCAACAATTCTAGCTTTTATTAAAGATTGCTCTTTCTGTTCATCAAAGAAGGAAGTATTACTCATACGCAACCCACTTATGTATTACTCTAATGTAGTAATTGTAGGTTGCGTAGAGCCTTTGGTCAAAGTAATAACCTAATCAAAACGCATAGACAGGTAGTAGTTAGTCGTAGAAAACGCTCTTTTTAACAAGTCTATTGGTCAAAAAGCTGACTTCAAAGTTCCCAAAACGGGCGCTACCTCAACCTCGGAAATTTGCGGAACCAAGAGTCCCTTAGCATAAATCTGGGGATTGCTTTGCGAGACTATGGCATAAGACTGGCGAAGATTAGCATTGACTGCAACGGTCTTCACATCGTACATCTGCATCGCCATCTTCGGATAGAAACCAATACCAATAATCATCAGCAGAAAACAGGCAGCAATAAACACCTCACGGGGTCTAGCATCTTCGTAGACTGCATCTTCTGGCACGAGACAGTCTGTACCAAAACAAACTGTTCCGTCATCTTCTTGATTTTCTAAGCTTGCATTATTAATGTCGCATAGCAGTGCTGCGTCTTTACCATAAAACACCTCTCGCAGCATGGAAAGTAGATAAATCGGTGTGAGGATAACTCCAACGGCAGCGAGAAAAACTGTGACGGTGCAAAAAGTCGAACTGTAAACGTCACTGCTTGTCATCCCAACAAATACCGAGAGTTCGCCAGCAAAGCCGCTCATTCCGGGAAGTGCCAGAGATGCCATTGTTCCGATTGTAAACAGGGCAAAGACTTTGGGCATGGCTTGACCAATACCGCCCATATCTTTCATTACCATTGTGTGGGTGCGATCGTAAGTAACACCTGCTAAAAAGAACAGCACTGATGCAATTAAACCATGCGAAATCATCTGCAACATCGCGCCGTTTATTCCCAAATCAGTGAAGGACGCAATGCCAAGCAGTACAAACCCCATGTGAGAAATCGATGAATAAGCTAAACGCCGCTTCATATTGGTCTGAGCAAAGGAGTTCAATGCACCATAGATAATGTTGACAACACCCAGAATGGCTAGAACCGGCGCAAAATAAATGTGTGCATCGGGAAGTAGTTCCAGATTCAAGCGAATCAGCCCATATCCGCCCATCTTCAGCAACACACCAGCTAATATCATCGATACAGGAGATGATGCTTCGCCGTGGGCATCAGGCAACCAAGTATGCATGGGGAAAACAGCAAGCTTGACACCAAATGCAATCAACAATCCTGCATAAAGTAGCAGTTGTAGACTAAGAGGATATTCTTTGCTGGCGAGGGCGGTGATGTCAAATGTCATATTACCGCCGCCATATAGCCCCATTGCCAGGGCTGCCACTAAAATAAATATAGAAGCAGCTGCGGTATACAACAAAAATTTCGTAGCCGCATAACGACGCCTTTGCCCACCCCAAATGCAGACTAGTAGGTAGACAGGAATCAGTTCTACTTCCCACATAATGAAAAATAGCAGCAAGTCTTTGGCAACAAACACCCCTACCTGTGCCGAATACAGCACCAGCATTAAAAAATAGAAGAGGCGAGGTCGACGATCGACTTGCCAAGCTGAAAACATCGAGAGTGTGGTGACAAATCCGGCTAAAAGCACAAGTGGCGCTGAAAGCCCATCGACTGATACCGCCCAGTTAAAACCTAACTGAGGTATCCAGGCATAATTTTCCACCATTTGAAAACTAGCACTGCTGGCATCGTAATGCTTCCAAAACGCATAGCACATCAAGGCAAAATCTGCAATACCTACACCCAGTGCATACCACCGCACGCGCTTACCATCTTTATCAGGCAACACAGGGATGAGCAGGGAAGCAACAAGTGGCAGTAAGACAATCGCGGTAAGCCAGGGAAATTGATCCGCTATCATGTATGTATATAAAAATACTTCTTTAGTCAATTATGTCATTCTACTAAACTTTGTAACAATTTCTTCATAAATCTTTGTCCCAGTTAACTCCTTTGACCGAAAAACAATTGACTGGAGACTGGGAAAGAAATATTTTTATTTGTTAAGTGTTCTTGTGTACGCAGTTGATGATGGTTATTTACTCACGGTACTAATCCCGCCCGCAAAGCACGGACAGCAGCTTGCGTCCTGTCAGCGACACAGAGTTTATTGAGAATACCTCGAACATGAGTTTTGACAGTACCGACTGTTAAATAGAGCCTTTTCGCAATTTCTGCATTGTCACAGCCAGCAACAATCAACTCTAAAACATCCATCTCTCTGTGAGTTAAAGGATAACTGACTATACTTTTCTCAGTATCTGCGTCAATACCTTCAATCAAGACTCGTTTTCCAGATGCGCCTCTGCTGCCATCGGGGAAATCTTGACGTATTTGTTGTAGTACAAGGTCTGCGATCGCTGGATCGATCCATGAGCTACCTGCATAAGTCGTTTGCACAGCCTCTATTAGTTTCTCTGTTTCTATATCCTTCATGCAATAAGAATCTGCACCTGCTGCAAATGCTGCTAAAACTGCTTGTTCGCTATTTTGCATCGTTAAAATTAGCAGTTTTGTTGTGTAGTCCTCATTCTCTGCCTGATGTTGCCTAAATGTGCGTGTTAGCTCAATACCATCCATGTCAGGCAAACCAATGTCAATAGTAGCAACATCCGGCTTGAGGCTTTTCAGAAGCTTGATGCCGTCGGCTGCATTGGCGGCTTCACCAACAATGTTAAACTCTGGCTGAGTTTGTAAGGCAGACCGCAAGCCGATTCTTGTCAGGTTGTGATCTTCAATCACAAGGATCTTGATTTCACTCATAGTTGCTTAACTTTACTGTTATTTATCTAAAGTACAGATTAAAATAATCTCGTTCTTCTATTCGGGATCTTATACAAAAAGCAATGCGTTTGGTATTATTCCCTGAACTTCATCTACCATTAGACATAGATAACCTTATCTCGTAAGCTTTTCTAAGGCAAGAGTTTCGATATGACAATATAATTCAATCAAAAAATATTTTTATACATTAACCTGAAGCTTGATGTTTTATGCTACATAATTTTTCATGAAAAATCTGGTAGCAAGTGAAAGTAGGTGATTATTAAGTAATTATCCTTGCTTCGAGCGGTATTATGCACAGAAAAGTGACTAAAATAACTCACTATAGCACCCAGATACTCATATTAATTGGATAAGTTAGGCGGCTGGTATACTTACAAAAAGAATATTTTATCAAATAAATAATACACAATATACAGAAAAGTAGCAGTTTAATTACGTAGGCAAAAGGTATTTAATTCAGGAAACTCTAAAAGAAAATGTTAATCCTTAATAATCTCAGCGCTGGTGAAGTAAGCTATTACTAGATTTGCTAGGGATAGCCAAGCACTTCTTTTTTATTTAGCCATGTCTTTACCTAAAACTGTCAAAAAAGATAAAATTCTCGTTGTCGATGATATTTTTGACAATCTACTGGTCTTAGAAGCAGTCCTAGAAGATGAGGACTATGAAATTAGCTTGGTAGAAGATAGTAAGATTGCTCTGGCTATGGTTGAAGAGTCACCGCCAGACATAATTCTCTTAGATGTGATGATGCCGGAGCTAGATGGCTATGAATTTACTCGGCGCATCCGACAGAATCAGGCGTTGCCATTTATCCCGATTTTGCTGCTTACGGCTCACTATGAGTCTAGCGTTGTGGAAGGACTAGACGCTGGTGCAGATGACTTCATTCGCAAACCATTCGATCCTGATGAACTACATGCAAGGGTGCGATCGCTCCTGCGCCTTAAGCATAGTATCGACGAACGAGATCAGATGGCGAACCTCCGGGCAGATTTTGTCTCGCGTTTTACTCACGATTTACGTATACCTTTAGTAGCCTCCAACCGCGTATTAAAATTATTGCTGGAAGGCAGGTTTTGCGATGTTTCGCCACAATTGCAAGAGATAATTGATACCATGATTGGCAGCAATCAAGACCTGCTGGAAATGGTAAATACCTTGTTAGAAGTTTATCGTCATGAAGCGGGCTGTAAAACCTTAAAAATTTCTCCCTGCAATATTCAGGAATTAGTTAGTGAAGTTTCCCAAGAATTAACTCCTTTAGCTGAAGAAAAAGGATTAGCTGTAAACATCGATCTAGGTGAAACTGCAAGTGCTATTATGGGCGATCGCATAGAACTGCGGCGAGTTTTGACAAATCTCATCGGCAATGCCATCAAATTTACAGACAAAGGTTCTGTAGATATTCACTGCTATCTGACTCCAATAGCTGTGAATATTGATATCCGAGATACAGGGCCAGGAATTTCTAAACCAGATCAGGCAATATTATTCGAGCGATTTCGTCAAGGAAAACACCAACGTTCTGGTAGTGGTTTGGGATTATATCTTTCTCGCTGTATTATCGAAGCACATCAAGGCACAATCGATGTGACATCTGAACCAGGCAAGGGTAGTACATTTACTATCCGTCTACCTTTAGCTGACGAAAACTAAAAGTAGGCAGATAAAAAATTATTACCGATCGATTTCTGGAACAATATCAGGACGTTCTTTATCTTCCCAATCTACAGGACGTTTGGAATTGTACCAGGCAATTGATCCTATACTCACAGCAGCGATAAAGCCTAATCCTAATAACGCTGTCAGCACAATAGAATAAGTAGAGTTACCTTGCGATCTTGGGATGTCTGTTAAAAGATAGGTAAATAGAATATTAATTATAAATTAGCAGCTTTGACAAATCAGTAATATATGGAGAAAATGTCTTGCGATCGCTATTGTCAAAATCCCTGAAAATCTTAGGTAAAAAATAGAGTTAATAAAGGGAGAAGGTTCAGTAAATAATTATTTAACTTAAACCTTCTTCCTAAATAAAATTTCACCTATTTACATTACCACCAAAATCTAACTACTTGAACAACTTGTTACAGCGAGGAGAACCTCGATCGAGCTGTACTATTTTAATCTAAAGTCTTTTTAACTTCATCTTTGATATTTTCAGCGGTGTGACGGACTTGGGCTTCAGCTTGTTTAGCTTTACCTTCAGCTTTATCTTTAGGATCGCCAGTTACTTCGCCAATTGCTTCTTGTACTTTTCCTTCGACGTTTTTAGCAAAAGCTTTTGCTTTATCTTCGATACTCATATTTTTTGTTCCTAAAGTAGGTTAAGTGTTGATTATTTCTTGCTTGCTGGAAAAGCGCTGCAATATCTATAGATTACTTCTAGAAAACTTTTAATTCTTCTATCTGACGATGTTTTTATGAAGAATATTTGTATCCATTGTACATAACTATTTAAAGGTTAAATTCATCTTGAGAATTCAAATAATATCCAAAAGAGAGAAAGATACCATTATATTGTTCAGTCTTAAGACAAGATAATTTATAACTTCAGGTAGATAGTGATGCTGATAAATGGCAACTTGCCTTATAAAAACTGGATATAATAAATATGTCAACAGTGTGCGGAGGCTTTCAGCTTGGTGGTAGATAGTGCAATATTAGTGAGGCTGTGTATTCAATTTCGGGTAAATGAGATGAGATGCTTTAAAACACTTTCGTCTTTAATCACTAAATGAGGTTAGTTAAATGTCTGAACTTACGGATGAACTTCAATATATTTTGAATTGGTTAAAATCTACCAATCATGATTTTTTTGATTGTTATAATCCAGGTTTAACTCGCCAGCAGATTGACGAAATTACAAAGGATTTACCATTCCGGTTATCCGAAGAAGTATACGAACTTTATCAATGGCGCAATGGAACCGCCGATCTTGGTTATAACAATGGCTATCTACCACTCTATTTTTTGTTTCCTGAGCAATTAAGAGCCGATATTATTTGTTCTTTTTGTTCCTTGCAAGATTCAGTTGATATTTACAAAAGTATAGGGGAAGCAACTAACTACGATGATGCATATTGGAAGCAAGAATGGTTTCCTATTGCTGCGTATGAGACTAAAAGAATGCTTTATGTAGTTGGCGATCTCGATCCATCTCCGGTTTATCTTTGGGATGTTGGTTGCCTTGAGGATTCAATAAGAATATATAAAAATATTATCAGTATGATATCTGTAATTGCAGAGTGTTGTGAGTTTGGTTTATATCAACTCATACCAGATGAAGATGGAGAGGAAGATGACATGATAATCCGAATAGATGAAGAAAAGCTAGAACTTGAAAAAGAGATATATCGAAAATATAACTCATAATTACAGTTAAGAAAAATTGTAGGTTGGGTTAAGCAAAGCGCAACCCAACAAAGTCCTGCAAATGTTGGGTTTTGTTCCTCAAACGCCACTTGCATCTCCCAAGGGGTAGAAGTCGGGAAACCGCAAGGGCGCAGTGGCTCCCCAACCTACGTAGTTTAAGGTTTTTGGGGCTAACCCAAGCGTATTGGGTTATATATTAGTCACATCTTTCTTAAGAATCACTTATTAACTTGCAATCCGCTGTATATTGCTTCTGCAACTCTGACTATTTAAGCAAGTATTAGAAATAACTGACACTAAAAATAGTTGAAATCTCAGTAAATACTTTAGGAGCAGTAGCTTGCAGAATAAGGATTTTGTCACAAAATTTAGCAGAAATCAACATAATTGTTCAGATTTTAACTGAAGAATAGTTTAGCTAGTGCAAGAAGGCATAGAGAAGTCTCAGCAGCGACTTTGAATTACCTAATAAAAGTTGTGACTAATTTCTGCTAAAAGACAGCAGGAAAAATTATCCACGTTTATTTCTAGCTTCTTACTTGTAGTATTTATGAAGATATTTATGCAATCAAATTTTAGTACTCAAGCAACTCCCAACTCCCAATATATAGACTCTAGAATGCAAACAGATTCATCTGTTAACATTCTCGTCGGATATTCTATCTTGATTCCAATGATTGTGTTTGTAGGGTTTAATATCTATAAGAAACACCGGACTGCTGTTTTCCAGCGACAAGTTGCTTCTTTAGAGAAACTGTGGCATTTAAATATTAAAAAAGAGCTTGAAGAAAAATAATCATGAAGTACTTATTTCTAGTTTGGGTGCTTATATTCTCTTTAGTTGCTCCTAGTGCGGCGATATCTGACAACAAGCCGCTTCTCGACGAGAACTTATACCAACACGTTGACGCTGAAGTAAAACAGCCATACAACTTAATATCTGGACTTGGCACAATCCACCATCCAGTTTCTACTTCTAATCCCCAAGCCCAAGAGTTTTTCGATCAGGGATTAAATTTGATTTACGCTTTCAATCATGATGAGGCAGTGCGTTCTTTTGAATATGCTGCCAAACTCGATCCGCATTTAGCGATCGCATATTGGGGTGTTGCTTTAGCCTTGGGGCCTAACATTAACTCAGAAATAGACCCCAATCGGGAATTAGCTGCTTACCAAGCAGTACAGCAAGCTTTGGCCCTTTCTACCCAAGCTTCCACCCAAGAACGAGACTATATTACCGCCTTAGCAAAACGTTACTCTCAAGATGCCGATGCTGATTTGTATCAACTAGCGCTTTACTACGCCAAAGCAATGGGAAACCTAGTCAAGCGCTATCCTAATGATTTGGATGCAGCGACACTTTACGCTGAAAGCCTGATGGATCTGCATCCTTGGCAGCACTGGACTAAAGATGGTAAGCCACAGCCAGATACAGAAGAAATTGTGGCTATTTTAGAATCAGTTCTCAAACGTAACCCGAATCATGCAGGAGCTAATCATTACTATATTCATGCAGTGGAAGCCTCACCTTCTCCAGAACGGGCCCTTGTCAGTGCTAACCGACTCGGAACTCTAGCGCCAGCAGCGGGACACTTGGTACACATGCCAAGTCATATTTATTTTCGTGTGGGAGATTATGAAGGGGCAATGCAGGCAAACAAGCAGGCGATCGCTCAAGATGATATTTACATCAAAAAATATCAAGTCCAGGGCACTTACCCCATGATGTATTACAACCACAACGTACATTTCCTCATGGTGGCCAGTAGCATGGCAGGAAGATATGAAGATGCTCTGAAATCCGCAGATAAATTAGTTCTAAATGCTACTGCAATTGATCCGTATGCACCAATGCTTGAGGGATTCCTTGGCAGCAAAATGCTGATTCAGACACGCTTTAGTGATTGGGATGCCATCTTAAAAACTCCTGCTCCCGAAGCTAAATTGCCCACTACCTCAGCACTTTGGCATTTTGCTCGCGGTATGGCCAGCGCAGCCACAGGCAAACTTGAAGATGCAGCAAGTGAAAGTCGGGCATTACTAGCTGCCAAACAGGGAATTTCCATCGAGAGAACTATTGGATTCAGTCCAGCCAGTACTATTTTAGACATCGCCTCAAAAGTTCTAGACGCCAAAATTGCTAGAGAAAATCATGATTATGAATCTGCCATCCAATTGCTAGAAAAAGCAGTAGTAGCAGAAGATGCTCTTAATTACGTGGAACCACCAGATTGGTACTTTCCGACGCGGGAATCTTTGGGTGCTGTGTTTTTGGCTAAGGGTGACTATAGAGAAGCTGAGAAAGTCTTTCGTGCCGATTTAAAAAAGTATCCCCATAATGGACGTTCTCTATTTGGCTTGCAGGCAAGTTTGCAGGCATTAGGCAAAGACGAGGCCGCTCAACTTGTCAAAGCTGAATTGGAGACAGCTTGGAAAGGTGATGTTCGGCAACTTAAGATTGCAACTTTGGTTAATTAGCCGAACATGATGTTACGCCACTTACTTCCCTTTTCCGAAAGGAGAGGCTAGCGCCAAAGAAAAAGACTCGCGATGCTTGCTGGTATAAGCATCGCAGTTGCTTTTATAGCAGGTTCTCCAAAAGGTACAAGTCACAATAGTTTTATATTTGTTGCCTGACTCTGCCTTTCGTATTAAAATTTTGAAGTAATGCTTCATGGTGAATGCAGTCAAACGTTCAATTCGGATATTAAAGATGCGCCCCTACATGTCTGATTTTCTATATCACCCTACAGAATTTATCTTATTCCATTTCCAACCCCTTTTTGCGGTGGATTGTACTTAGGGTATGTGGGGGCGGGCGATCGCTTAGGTGCGATCGCATCACTAGTTAACTATCTACTGGGTGCAAAGAGTTGGCTCGTATGTCATCCTAGATTTATGAGAGTTAATTCAGTGATGTCTTTGGTTTTAGTATTGAAAGGCTTTTTCCTTTTAGTATTTACAGACTTCTGAGAGAAATTAAAATCTCTACACAGTGATGATTTTGGAGAGAATCGATGTCAATTTATGTAGGTAACCTCTCTTATGATGTTACACAAGAAGATTTAAGTGGTATTTTTGCAGAATATGGTACTGTAAAGCGCGTTCAAGTACCTACTGACCGTGAAACAGGTCGTCCGCGCGGCTTTGCTTTTGTGGAAATGGGAACTGAAGCTGAAGAAACTGCTGCCATTGAAGCTCTCGACGGTGCTGAGTGGATGGGTCGTGACCTGAAAGTGAATAAGGCTAAACCCAAGGAAGACAGAGGTGATAGAGGTTCCTTTGGTGGTGGTAACAGAGGAGGATACGGCAACCGCGGCGGTGGCGGTGGCGGTGGCGGACGATACTAACCTTGGAAACAAAAACTTACCAAGAGTCTTAAGGTCAGACAAACAAGAGTCTGTCTTTTTTTTGTAATGTTACCGCCTGCATAGCCATTGATGAAGTCAACTTAGTAGGAGAAATAATGACCCAAGTAATTGTAGGTGACAATGAACACATTGAGTCAGCCTTACGACGATTTAAACGAGAAGTTTCCAAGGCGGGAATTTTCCCAGACATGAGAAAGCATCGTCATTTTGAAACACCCTTAGAAAAACGCAAGCGCAAAGAAGTTGCCAAGCACAGACAAAGTAAGAGAAGTTTTCGTAATTAAGGGTTGAGATACAGCAGAATTCAGGAGTCAGAATTCAGGAGTCAGAATTCAGAAGCAAAACAGGCTTTATATCTTGCTTTGAGACTTAGCTTGTGTACTTCACCTTCCTAGAAATCCGCTGTAAATATGAATGAATTCCCTCATAGATTCTATGAGGGTTTTTCTTTTATCTATTTTAAAATCAGGAAACCTAAAGAAACGCTAAAATCAAGTCAGCCTTTGTATTGTAGCGGTTGTGTCCCACATCACTCAGAGTGCGGTTCACTGCATAAATCCTGATTGTCAACGTCCTTATCCTCAGCCTTGGGGAAACAAATTTTGCAACAGCTGTGGCGCACCGCTAGAGTTGTTAGACCGCTATGTTCCACTTCAGCCATTAGGATCGGGAGGATTTGCTCAAATCTACACGGTTTGGGATGAAAAAACTCAAACTGAGAAAGTGTTAAAGGTGTTGGTAGAAGATTCGCCCAAGGCACTGGAGTTATTTACCCAAGAAGCGGCAGTTTTATCCGGTTTGCACCATCCAGGTGTCCCCAGAGTCGATGCCGAAGGGTATTTTCAGATACAACTGTTTAACCCCAAACCGCACCAACTGCCTTGTCTGGTAATGGAAAAAATTAATGGGCGGACTTTAGAGGAGATATTAAAAAAGTTTCCCCAAGGGTGTCCAGAGAGTTTGGTTTTAAACTGGTTTGCCCAAGCTGTGCAGATTTTACAAGAATTACACAAACGTCAGATTCTTCACCGGGATATCAAACCTTCTAATTTAATGCTGGGTACATCTTCGCCATCTGTAACCCCGTCTCCAGGTCAATTAGAGGGCGATCGCTTAGTGTTAATTGATTTTGGCGGAGCGAAACAATTTAGCGCCTCTAAGCTGCGTTCTAAGTCTAGTTCCACACGATTATTTTCTTCTGGCTACAGTCCGCCAGAACAAGTAACTGGAGGTATTGTTGGGCCAAGTGCCGATTTTTATGCTCTTGGTCGAACGGCGATCGAACTACTAACAGGCAAATACCCGCTAGAGTTGGAAGATCAGCAAACGGGTAAATTGCGCTGGCGAACTGTGGTGAATGTCAACCCGCAACTAGCAGATTTGCTGGATGAGATGGTGCAGGAGGATGTGCGATCGCGTCCGGCAAATGCAGCTATAATTCAAAAACGTTTGGCGAAGATTTCTCAACCATTACCGCCACCAGGGTTATTTGCCCAACTGCAAGGCAAGATTAAGCAAGCCTCAACGCAAGTTTCCCAGAGATTTACACTGATAACACAAGCTATTGAACAAGTTTTAGCTAACTTTAGCCTAGCTGTCACCAAAACCGTTATTTTTATCGCTCAGACAATCATCAAAATTTTCCGAGCTTGTTTGGCAACGATTTGGGCGATGATCTTGAGTACTATCGGTGCTTATTTTGGTGCGATCGCAGGTTTTATTTTGGCCTATCGTACCAGCTTGGGGCCTCAGATTGTGGAATTGATTGGGAATCAGCTAAATCAATTAGTACCAAATACTCAACCCGTCTTCGGGGCAGATATTTTGGTGTTCGTCGCCGCAGGCTGGGGAACCGCATGGGGACTGACAGTATCCGGGTGTTTTGGTCAACGGCGGCGGTTTTTAGTGGCTTCCCTGATGGGCATAATTAGCTATGGTTTCGGCTGGTTGATTTTGCAATTAATCACCCCAAAAGATAGCGGCGAGGGCTTAGTGGCAGTGATTTTAGTGGCAGTTTCCCTACTCACCTTGAGTTTAGGACTTCGCAGCCATCATGTAGTGTACGCTGTGTTAGCAGCCTTTGGCAGTGCGATCGCCTATGCAGTTTTGATTCTTTTGAAGTTAGCACCTCCAATTTTCCAATTTACCAGTCAACCAGCTTGGTCAGAGTTATACTTGTCCCTGACTTTTTTTGGCGCTGTAGGCTTCTTTATCAGCTTCTGGTTAGGAGTGAGTTATTACCTAATTGTCCCTGGACTGCGCCTTTTAGGATGGCGATGAAAGAGGCGGGGGAGCAGGGGAGCAGAGGGGCAGGGGAGCAAAGGAGGTGGGGAAGAATTAATAACCAATGCCCAATGCCCCATTGTCAATGCCTAAAAACAAGATCCCCCTAGTCGTATTTTTCATCGAGCTAGGGGGATCACATATTTGGTAGTCTATAATTGGTTCGGTATAGTTCCTTACGATTTGATTCTATAGCCTATATTTCCGTTTGAGTAGTCTTACTACTAGAATTTATAGTATTTTTACAGCTTCTTAATCAATGCTTCATCCCTGTACTTCCTTAGAGAAGCAGTATATGTAAGGATGACAGTACGTGATGTTCGTAACTTGTCATTTTTGTAAATATCAGTAAAAAATATGAAACTTAAGATTGTTGCTACCGTCTCCCTGTTAGCTTGTTTAGGGTTTGCAGAGCAGGCTCTTGCGTTAAATCAGCTAGACTTGGATCAGTTGAAAGCAACAAGTGCCTGTCCTCGGTGTAATTTGAGTGGTGCTGACCTAAGTAAGCTGAATCTAACTGGAGCAAATTTGCGAGGGGCTGACTTGAGCGCCGCTACATTATCTCAAGCTAATCTCACGAATGCCGATCTCACCGGTGCAAATTTAGAAGGTGCGATTCTGAATTCGGCGAATCTCAATGGTGCTTCTTTAACAGGAGCAAATTTAAAATCAGCATCCCTGGAAAATGCCGATCTGTCTTTTGCCGGCTTCATAAGTGCCAATTTAGAAGCAGCAAACTTAAAAGATGCCAAATTGCAATTTACTAATTTTCGGGGTGCTAACTACCGATTAACAACTTTAAATAATGGTGTTGTCACCTCCGACAAACCTTATGGCTGGTCATTAGAGCGTCAAAATCCCAGAGAATGTAACGAGTACAAACCCGAAAATACTCCAGGTACAACCTGCTACTCAAAATAAACTGGGCACAAGGGGCAGAGGACAAGGAGACAAGGGGAAAGACTTGTTGTGAGTTCTAACTTTTGTCACCTTGTCCCCCTCTTGTCCCCCTTCTCCCCTCTGCTCCCCTGCTCCCCTGCTCCCCTGCTTCCTTCAACCACCATCCTTGTATAGCAAAAGCATTTTGTTTGTTAACAGTTCTTTATCATGGGAAAAAAGCCTATAGATTAATTCAATCGATGCTTACCCATATAAAAGACTTAGCCGCAAAACTAGCACCTCGCTTAATTGAAATTCGCCGCCACATCCATTCTCACCCAGAACTCAGCGGTCAGGAGTACCAAACAGCAGCCTTTGTAGCTGGTGTTTTGTCTTCCAGTGGACTGCATGTACAAGAGGGAGTTGGCAAAACGGGTGTCATTGGAGAACTTCAAGGCACTGGTCAAAATGACCGTTTATTGGCAATTCGCACTGATATGGATGCCTTGCCAATTCAAGAGGGCACAAATTTGGAATATGCCTCTCGTGCAGATGGGATTATGCACGCTTGCGGTCACGATGTCCACACTACTGTAGGGTTAGGAACGGCGATGGTGCTGTCCCAAATGGCTGAGGAGTTGGGTGGGAAAGTGCGGTTTTTATTTCAGCCAGCCGAGGAAATTGCTCAAGGGGCAAGCTGGATGGTAAAAGATGGGGCGATGGAAAACGTCTCAGCTTTATTAGGGGTTCATGTTTTCCCTTCTATACCCGCAGGTTCTATTGGGGTGCGTTACGGGGCATTGACAGCCGCCGCTGATGATTTAGAGATTCTGATTATGGGAGAATCTGGGCACGGGGCGCGTCCCCATGAGGCGATTGATGCGATTTGGATTGCTTGCCAAGTGATTAGCGCACTGCAACAAGCCATCAGCCGAACACAAAATCCTTTGCGTCCTGTAGTATTGAGTATCGGGAAGATAAATGGTGGCAGAGCGCCGAATATAATTGCGGATAAAGTGCAGTTATTGGGAACAGTGCGATCGCTCCATCCTGAAACCCGTGCCCATCTCCCAAACTGGATTGAAAACATTGTATCTAATGTTTGCCATACCTACGGAGCAAAGTATCAAGTTAATTATCGCCAAGGTGTACCCAGCGTCCAAAATGATTACGCCCTGACGCAATTGTTACAGTCAGCCGCAGAAGAAGCTTGGAGTTGCGATCGCGTTCAAGTCTTACCCGAACCCTCCCTTGGTGCTGAAGATTTTTCTATGTATCTGGAACACGTCCCTGGTTCCATGTTTCGTTTGGGTGTCGGCTACAAAGAAAGAATCATTAACCACCCATTACACCATCCCCAATTTGAAGTTGATGAATCTGCCATTATCACCGGGGTTGTAACTATGGCATACACAGCTTATAAGTACTGTCAGCAAAATTTGTAAACAAAAACTCCCAGCGTTTATCTGCTGGGAGTTTTTGTTTAACTAACTTTTGTTAGCGGATATAAAAAGCTCGAAAGCATTCTACACGTTCGATTCGCTAACAACACCCAATTTCTCTTGAATTCTGGTCTTAGCGGCTTTGAATTCAGTAGCCAGTTGTTCGCTTTCATCGCTGCTCAAGTTGTTACGAATAGCAGCAAACATTGTGCTTTCTTCTTGACGAATATGGTCGCCAACAGCTTCCATAAGCTGTCTAACTCGATCTTTGAATTCAGATGAAGAAGGGCTAATACCCTTAATTTGGTCTAACACCTGCTTCATTTCAGCTTGTTCATCAAAAAGCTCTTGGGTGTTATCTTGACCGTAGAAAGGACGTACTCTTGGGTAGACTACTTCTTCTTCAGCTTCAGCGTGGGCATTTAAATCCTTATAAATTTGACCGAAGTACTCTTGGATCTTCTGGGGATCGTTGCTTTGCAATAGTTCGGTGAACAGGGTATTTACCTTATTGTGATCGAGGCGGATGACATCTTGGATGTTTAGATCCTTTTTGTCGCTGTTTTGGGTGACAGCACTACCTACCACACCACTGACTGCGGCCATCGCGTCTTGAACACGCGCCCAAATTCCTTGATCTGCATCTTGTCCAGTGAATTCACGGACGCCCAAAATTTCCAGAATGCCTTTGAGTTGTTCTTGGTGAGCGCGGTTTTCAAAGTTAATGGTATTCAAAGGCCCAATTGCTAGCAACACATCAGCGCCAATTTTTTGAGCAGCTTTGTGAACTATCAAGCCACTCATTACTAATTGATGTTTCAGTAATTCATGCTGAGATACTTTTTCATACAGGCTCAACTCAGAACCTTTGAACAATTCGCGAGCTTTTTCAATGAATTGTGTAACAGTTTTTTTGGGTTCTGCCTGAATCCCATACTGACCAATTACGGTTTCTAAAACACCAAGGTTTTTTTGATCGTCATTTATGAAATTTCGGATGCGATCGGCAATTTCAGCATCAAGCCCTTGCGTCAAAAGCGATTGTTCATTTTCGATGACCAACTGTTGCAGAGCTTTAAGACTTGCAAGTTTTACAGCAATTGCATTGCGTTTCGTATCATCTAAAGTAGCTACCATCCGTGTTCTCCTCGGCAAAGTGTTCGTAATTCTTACTTGATATAACCTTGACACAGAGGCTAGGGAGATTCCATCTTTCTTTTGAGCGATCGCTCTCACAACTCTGGGTAGATAAACAAAACTTTTCGTTAGAGAAAAATAGAAGCGATCGCTTCTATTTTTGATTGCCATCAAATTAAGCAATTTAGTATTACATTAAAATTCAATAGATTTAGGACTTACGCAAAAACCCTCTCAAACTCTCATTCCTCCGTGAACTCTGCGCCCTCTGTGGTTCGTTTTCCGTTACCCGTGCGTAAGTCCTAAGATTATCTATTTGGGAGTAATCTATATCTTTAGAATGACAATTAACATCAAAAAAACTACTTCTTATTCAAGAGGGCAAAATCGTAACCAGTTCCACTAGAGCAAGACTCACAACGCTCAATTTTGACAAGCATTGCTTCTCCTTGACGCTCCCCGGATGGCGAAAACTGAATCATTCCGGTTGCTCCAGATGTTGAAAAATTGGGATTAGACAATACCCTTTGTAATCCTTCGCGGGTACTATCTTCTTTTAAGCCAGCAATAATTGCTTGCAGTGCATCATAAGCTCCCGCCGTTCTCTGATTTACTTGGGCATTCCAAAGCTGAAAGGCATTTTTCGCAAAAGGATTATCTTTATTAGCATTACGATGCCAATACACAGGTAAAATCATTCCCTCGAGATCCTTGCCATTTTGTAAAGTTGTTGCACTGTACATAGTTTCAGAAGCAAACAGTGGCTTTCTACCTTTAACCTCTTGTGCTACCTTGGTGGCAAAGTATATATTTCTGATTGAAGGCATTAGTAAAAAGCCACTTGCATTTTCTGTTTCGATTGCTTTATCCACAAAAGCTTTAGGGTCAAAATTCTTATCGGCTAAATTGCAAGGTGTACTAATAACGTTGCTGCCATATTTTTTGATAGCTTGAGTGTATTTTTCTACAAGTATCTGATTTGATGAAGAGGTTGAATTATCTCTTGCACTACGAACATCGCCACAAATAGCAACATTTTTGGCTTGTCGAGCAATGTAGCGAGAATGAGTATCTACTAAATTATCATATAACGGATTTACGTGAAACAAATAGTTACTTGTGGAACTATTAGGCTGACTATTTAATGTATTATTATCTAATCTTTCGGAATTTTCTGCTTGATTTGGAAGCTCGACGGGTAAGACTAAAACCAAACCTTTCTCTTTATATATTTCTGCCTTACGTCTAACACCCACGGCAGCTACAAGGCTTTTATCTTCAACTAATTCATTATCTAGACGTGCAGAATCTTCTCTATTCTCAGCACTTGCAATTACAATTTGCAATTTTTTACCATTAATTCCTCCTTGGTTATTAACTTCATTTTGGGCTTGAGCTACACCGCGTAAAATCTCTTCTGCTAAACTAGGATCGAAGCTAATTGGTGCGACGATCGCAACTTTTATTGCTTCTAAATTATCTCGTGCTATTTTGGCATTGTTTAAATAAATTAAAGTTTCTGGATCGTTAGGATTATTTTTTAGTGAAGCAGTAAACTTTTGAACAGCAGTAGTAAAATCTTTCTCAGCAAAAGCTTTAACTCCATCTGTTTTTTCAGGAGATGTTTGCACTTTCACCAAAATCCTTGTACCCAAATTCATTAATGACAACTTATTTGTAAATGAAGATGAAGTTTGTGTGGGGTTTGATGATGTTGTTACGATAGTAGAAGAGACTTTGCTAATTAACCATAAAATAGCTGCTACCATTACCCCAGCTAGACCAAGAGAAATAAGCAGTCTCAAGTTTTCTTTTTTATTTGTCATGAACAATTACCAATATTTTACAAAAATTATCTTAAATAAAGAGATTTATGATAATTGAATAAAACCAAAAAACTAAAGATATTTAGCAATCAGTTTGTTGATTATTTCAGATACACCGACAATAATAACTGTCAATAAACCAGCCAGAATAACTAGCAATCCTACAAGTAATAGTCCATTTAAACCAGCGTTGAGAAGATTATTAGTTAGGAGATTTCTGAAAATAAAGACAACGAGTAAATTTGCGATGATAGCAATAACAATTAAATAAGCTTTTTCTAGAAGCGGGCGAGATTGAATAAAGACTAATCCTCCCAAAATTAGCAACCACAATCCAGAACTAATCCAAGTCGTTCCGAGAAAACTTATAAGTGCGATCGCTAAAAATGAACTACCCGATCCAGCTATTATTGCTCCAGACAATAATCTACTGTTAGAGAATTGTGGTAGATATCGAGTTGATTGATGTTGATTTTGTGGTTGCGATCTCGATCGCAGAGTAGGTGGAATAACTGTAGGAGCCGATGTATACCTTAGCGGTGGCAATTTATTCAAATCTTGTAAAACAGCCTGTGCAGATTGATAACGCTGTTCGTGATTTTCTTGTAGGCACTTATTAAGAATCATCTCTAATTCTTGACTTATGGGTTGCGTTAAATACTGCCGCCAATTAGAAGTCCAACCATAGCCTTGTTTCATCCACAAACTCGAAGGAGAGATATTAGTCAGCAGATGAAAGCAAGTTATTCCTAAACTGTAAATATCGCTGGAAGGAAAAACTTTACCCGCTTGCATTTGCTCAATTGGTGCATAACCTAATGAACCAATAATTGTTCCCACTGCGGTGTTTGTAGGTTCCGTTTTTTGCTTTGCCACTCCAAAATCAATTAGTACTAATTTTCCATCATTTTGACGGCGAATAATATTTTCTGGCTTAAGATCGCGGTGAATTACTTGTTGTTGATGTATGTCTACCAGCACAGATAACAAATCATTTAAAAAATCTCGAATCTTGGCTTCATTAAAAACTCCCTGCTGTTTTAACTCTTGCAACAGATTTTGCCCTTCGATAAACTGCTGCACTAAATACAGATATTCAGATTCCTTAAAATATGCATACAAATTGGGAATTTGGAGATGTTCTCCTAGTTCTTTGAGACGTTTGGCCTCTCGTTCAAACAACTCAGTCGCTTTTTTATGTGCCTGACTACCCTGGCTGCCATAAAATTGACTTAGAACCAGCTGCTTCACAACACATCGTTCATTGAGCTTGTCTATATCTTCTGCGATATATGTGCGTGCAAACCCTCCTCTCCCTAATGGTGCGATGATTCGGTAACGATTTCTCAATAGCGATACCAACTCTGTGCCACAACTGAGGCAGAAATTTGCCCCGTCAGGATTTTGGGGATTCTCGCAATTAGGATTTAGGCAGCAGACCATATAATTATCGCTGTCATTTTATTCGTTTTTAGAATATACCTTAACTAAAGGCGTTGCATTGTAAAGTCTCTACATCAGCAATGGCGATCGCTAGGAATATTTTTGTAGAGAGACTCACTCCATTCTAGTCAGTAAAAACAAGGCTAGGCGATCGCTTCCTTTTGATCCCAAACAGGAAATCACTTGACTTTCAGCAGCCAGCAACTTCATCTCTATTCGACTCATTACTCTCCCCAAATCAACCGCAATTCTCAAAAACAATACCGCCCTTTAAGCAACACTTGTTTCTAACAGAAGCTTTTTTTATCCCACCAATGCCGTAATTACCACACATCTCCATTGTAGGGTTTATAAAACTCCCCGCAATTGTGACGATTACGCTAGAATTATTAAAGGTTCTTTACAGAGTTTGCCGATCGTTCTCAATTCTGTTAAAACAGCCTAGCATTCAAATGTAAATCTTATTAAACACCCTCTAGAGTTCACCAAAAGCTTCTATGACGCTCCCAATTCGCAACGTCGCCATTATCGCCCACGTTGACCACGGTAAAACGACCCTGGTTGACGCACTCCTCAAACAATCCGGCATTTTCCGCGAAGGCGAAGACGTTCCGGATTGCGTTATGGACTCTAACGCCCTAGAACGGGAACGGGGTATTACTATCCTGTCCAAAAATACGGCAGTTCGCTACAAAGAAACACTAATTAATATTGTTGATACTCCTGGACACGCTGACTTTGGTGGCGAAGTTGAACGCGTACTCGGTATGGTTGACGGCTGTCTTCTGATTGTTGATGCCAACGAAGGCCCCATGCCCCAAACGCGCTTTGTCCTCAAAAAAGCCTTAGAAAAAGGGCTGCGCCCCATCGTTATCATCAACAAAATCGATCGCGGTCAAACTGACCCCCACGTTGCTGTTGATAAAGTATTGGATCTGTTCTTGGAATTAGGGGCAGATGAAGACCAGTGTGATTTTACCTATCTGTTTGCCTCCGGTATGGGAGGTTTCGCCAAGGAAAGCTTGGAAGCAGAATCGGTAGATATGCAACCCCTGTTTAACGCAATTCTGCAACACGTTCCACCACCAGTAGGCGACAGCAATAAGCCTCTACAATTGCAAGTTACAACCCTAGATTATTCTGAATATCTGGGACGGATTGTGATTGGCAGAATTCACAACGGTACTATCCGCGCAGGGCAACAAGCGGCTTTGGTAACAGAAGATGGTACCATTGTCAAGGGTAAAATTACCAAGTTGATGGGTTTTGATGGACTGAAGCGCGTAGAGATGGAAGAAGCAACCGCAGGTTATATTGTGGCGGTGGCTGGTTTCGCTGATGCTTATATTGGGGAAACGATTACTGACCCCAATGAACCGCAAGCTTTACCACTTATTAAAGTGGATGAACCAACCTTGCAAATGGCCTTCTGGGTGAATGATTCGCCCTTTGCTGGTCAAGAAGGCAAGTTGGTGACATCAAGACAAATACGCGATCGCCTATTCCGCGAACTCGAAACCAACGTTGCTTTGCGTGTCGAAGAAACCGATTCTCCTGATAAATTCCTCGTTTCCGGTCGTGGTGAACTCCACCTGGGTATCTTAATTGAAACCATGCGTCGGGAAGGCTTCGAGTTTCAGGTATCTCAGCCACAGGTAATTTACCGCGAAATTAACGGCCAACCTTGCGAACCTTTTGAACTCTTGGTGTTAGACGTTCCTGCTGATGGTGTGGGTAGCTGTATTGAACGCCTGGGACAACGCAAAGGCGAAATGCAAGATATGCAGCCAGGTAGTGGCGATCGCACCCAGTTAGAGTTTGTCATTCCCGCCCGTGGATTGATTGGTTTCCGGGGTGAATTCATGCGGATGACTCGTGGCGAAGGCATCATGAACCACAGCTTCTTAGACTACCGTCAAATCAGTGGCGACATTGAAGCCCGTAACAAAGGCGTTTTAATCTCCTTTGAAGAAGGCGTTTCTACCTTCTACGCTATGAGAAATGCCGAAGATAGAGGAGCATTCTTTATTACTCCCGGTACAAAGGTTTACAGAGGCATGATTGTGGGAGAACACAATCGTTCCCAAGATTTGGAATTGAATATCTGTAAGACCAAGCAGTTAACCAACCACCGCGCAGCTGGTGGCGATGAATTAGTGCAACTGCAAGCACCAATAGACATGAGCCTAGAGCGTGCTTTGGAATACATTGGCCCCGATGAATTAGTGGAAGTTACACCTCAATCTATTCGTCTGCGGAAGATGTCGAAGAAGTTGGCGAAACGGTAATTCATAGCGGTGGCTTTTCTTGCTCACCCACTCATTTAATAACATCACAAAACAAAGCCTGCTGACGCAGGCTTTTTCGTTTAGTAATCTTCTAGTAGTTAAATGTAGTACTATACGCTACTATAAATTAATCAATCTATTTAGAGCGAGTCAGTCAATTCGATTCGCAAACATACTAGCTAAAGGTTTCTTGTATGAGCAATGAAAATCATAATAATACTTTCAATATATATTTAGGGGATGGTGGGAACTTTAACAAGTCTATTGAAGGGAATTATTTACAAGTACACGGTAATTACATAAATAATGGTAATTATATAAATATCAGTCAGGATTTATCTGAAGCTGCTACACAGATTCAAGAGTTATTACGCCAGCTAGAAAATCAGGGCTATAATCGCCAAGATGCTCAACAGAAGGTAGTTAAAGACTGGGCGAATGAAGTTCAAAAGAACCCTAGAGCTAAAGGTAAACTTGTTAAATTAGGGCAATCTATACGTGATGCTGCTGCAAGTGCTGTCATAGGAGAAGCTACGCTAAATGTGATTAAATTAGTTTTTGCTTCATTAGGCATTCCTATGCCATTTTAAAAGGTCAATTACTCCTATGCTATAAAGCACTGAGCAGAATTTGAAATATGAAAGTCCCAATAAAGCAAATATTCAGAGAGTTCTATCTTCTGAGCAATCGGCTTTCGTTGGTAGAGAAGGTAATATACGGTGTGTTTAGCATAGCTTTAGTTAGGGCTGTATACCTAACGATTCTTAATTTATCAAAAAAAATCATTGATTATGTTTTAGCAAACTATCAAATGATTTTTGCTATTTTTTTCGGCGGACTAGCTATACTCATATTTGGATTAGGTTTCTATTTATATATTTTAAAAGTTAGGAATAAGCAAAACAGTTTAGATGAAAGCTCAGTAGATGATGAGACAAATGAACCTCGCAATATCTATACAGAAGGAGGTAATTATAACGCAAATATTAATGGCGATCAAATTGAGATATATGGAGATGTTATTAACATAAATCAGGATTTTTCAGAAATTGCTCAAGAAATTCGTGAGTTAATAACTGAACTAAAAAATCAGGGTTATAGTGAAGAAGACGCTAAAACAGAAATTGCAACTGAATTAGCAGAAGAAGCCCGTAAAAAGCCCAAGGTTAGAAAAAAGCTTTTTATGTGGAAAAAATCTTTTAGTACTAACACTAAGAAGACTAATGATGAAACTGAAGTAGCAAGAGAAGTTGTTACTAGTGCTACAGCCTATAGTCATACTTCTTCTAAAGATTTCACTGAAGTAGTATCGGGGCATTATCAGAAACTAGACGAATTACTTCAAGCTAAGAACTGGAAAGAAGCTGATTTAGAAACGGCTAAGATAATTTATATAATATCTCAGAAAGAGTTACCAGAAACTTCACTATACAGAACTTACCTTACAGATTATTTTTGTTCAGAACATATAAAAGTTCTCCCAAGAAAAGACTTAAATAATATAAATAAACTCTGGTTAAAATATAGCAATGGGCGGTTTGGATTTAGCGTTCAAAAACGCATTTGGAAACGTATTGGAGGCGGTTCAGATACAACTTATAATAGTGAAGAAATACAAGAAAAATTTGGTGATGAAGTTGGCTGGCGGAAAGAAGGAGATTGGGTATATTACTCGGATATTTACTACTCGCGGACAGCACCATCTGGGCATCTTCCAATATGTTTAATGCTAAACTCAGAGAAATCTGAGCGATGTGATATTGATTTTGAAATACTAGAAGTCATTGTTGGGCGTATATCATGACTATTCGTGAAACTGCGATCGCCATTGTCCACATGAAAAGATCCTTGAGTCAATAACTGACAAAGAAGTTATATTCAAAATATCGGGTTTTGGTAAAGACTATCAATGCACCAAGTTAATTTGAAAGAAGCTGAGACTCGCCTAGCAGAATTAATTGAAGAGGCGGCTGCTGGAGAAGAAGTCATCATCATGCGTAATGATGGGACATCTTTCAAAATTGTGCCACTTAATGGAGTAGAAGTACGCCCCAAGTTTGGTAGTGCTAGGGATTTGGTAAAAATGTCAGATGATTTTGATGAGCCGTTGGCAGATTTTGAGGAATACGCTCCATGAGACTCCTGCTCGTCGACACTCATACGTTTTTATGGTTTATTGAGGGCAGTTTTAACCTCAGTGACACAGCAAAAAACTTGATTGAAGATCGGGGAAATCAAAGATTTTTGAGCATTGCGAGTCTTTGGGAAATTTCTATCAAGGTCAGTATCGACAAGCTAAAACTGGAAATGACTTTTACTGAGTTGGTCAAGCAACAAGTTTATGGTAATGCTATTGAATTGCTTGAAATACGACCAGAACATTTAGATGAGTTAGCAAAGTTACCTTTTTACCATAAAGATCCATTTGATCGGCTCATAATTTCTCAAAGTTTAGTAGATAGCATACCTATAATTACTAGAGACAGTATGTTTGAAAGTTATCCCGTGCAGATATTGTGGTGAATCGTACCACATTTATACACAATAGAAGTTATTAAGTTATTGTCAAAAGTCCAGATCGGAAAGCGATGCCTACGGTGGCAAGAGACGCTCAAGACTAGTATAAGCTTCAGCCTATACTAAAAAGGGAAGACTAGAACAATCTTGATCTCAAAATGCCATTGGTTTCAACAACTGACCCACTTCCGCTTGTAACCGAATTATGAAAAATATTACGTCGACGCAAGGAAAAATTACAGTTCCAGAAAGCGCGACTTTAGAAGAGTTCTTAAAACTTCCATATATTGAAGAGTCACCAGCTTGGGAATATATCAACGGAGAGGCAATTCAGAAACCTATGGGAGGAGGTAAACACAGCTTATTGCAAAAACGTTTAGTTGCAGTGATTGATACGTTGGGAAGTAACTACGAAGCTTTTCCTGAATTACGCTGTACCTGCGGTAATCGTTCAGTAGTTCCTGATGTGGTTGTGATCTCTACCAATCAAATACCACTGGATGAGAGCGGTGATATTATTAGCAGCGGGATTGATTTTGCACCCCCTTGGATCATCGAAATTCTTTCCCCTGCTCAAAGTCAAACGAAAGTAACTGGCAATATCTTACACTGTTTGAGAAATGGCAGTCAGCTAGGCTGGTTGATTGATCCAAGTGAACGCTGTATTTTAGTTTATCAGCCTAATTCTTTACCAGATTTGTTAGCAGGACAGGATATATTACCAGTGTTAGAAGATTTAAATTTGACGCTCTCTGTTAATGAAGTCTTTGCTTGGTTACAGCGTACAGTTTGACAGCAACTCGCAATCATCAAAAAATCTGCATCTTGTGTGAATATGACTTACTCTATTTCCCGAATAAACTCTAACTGAACGAAAAAGTAGAGTGAGTTTTTTAACTTAAAATGCTGAATAATCTAAATAGAGGTTTTCTGTGAGCATAAGTCTCAATTGTAAGTAGTCGTCGTAACTTTCCATCTCTGTTTTGAGGAATCCAACTAAAAGCTTTTTTGACGAACCCCTGAGACACTGTGAATTTTAGGTGGTATTGGGTTAAAAAAGAAACATGAAAATCATCAAACCCATCACCAATTGGTTAGAAACTCGCGCCAGTGCCCCTGCTTATGGCGGTTGGGTACTAGCAGCAACGGCTATTTGTTTTTTTGGCGCAGGTATCAATACGATGGCTGGTTGGCTGTATGCCATTAGCGGCATCAGTTTTGCCCTTTTGGGTGTAGCAGCCATCTTACCACCGCGATCGCTCACAGGTCTATCCATCACCCGCCGTCCCATGCGACCAGTATCAGCAGGCGACGATCTAACGGTGGAATTAGAAATCTGCAATCAGACACAGCAGCCTGTAAGCTTATTGCAAGTTGAAGATATACTGCCCTTCGTCTTAGGAAAACCAGTACAAAAGGCAATCGAAACAATTCCTAGCCAAGGTAGTTACCGTTGGGTATATTACCATCCGACTCAGCGCCGGGGCGTTTATCGCTGGCACACAGTCGAACTTGGTTCTGGTGCGCCTTTAGGATTGTTCTGGTGTCGCCGTCAGCGTGATTGTGCCGCCACAGCGATCGTTTATCCGACAGTGTTACCCTTGGCTACCTGCCCCCTAGTAGATGAAATGGGACAAGAAGAGAGCAAAAGGGGCGATCCTCGTGGTAGACCATTGCAGACAGCGACAACAGGGCTGGTGCGATCGCTCCGTCCCTACCGCATCGGAGATCCCACCCGTCTGATTCACTGGCGAACTAGCGCCCGCTATGGCGAATTAAGGGTGCGGGAGTTAGAAATGGTCACAGGTGGACAAGAAATAGTTATTGCCCTTGACAGTGCTAGCAAGTGGGAAGAAGAAAACTTTGAACAAGCAGTAATTGCCGCAGCATCACTGTACTTTTATGCACAGCAACAGCAATTACAGGTGCAACTGTGGACAGCATCAACAAGTTTAGTTAAAGGCGATCGCTTTGTTCTAGAAACCTTAGCAGCAACCGCAGCCTTAGAAGATGCCAGTTCAGTTGTTCCTAAAAGCTATCCTTTGATTTGGTTGACTCAAAACCCCCTGAGCCTTGCTACTCTTCCTCAAGGTAGTCGTTGGGTTTTGTGGCCAAATATCTCCTCACCAGCAGAGCAAGAGGTAATTAATTGGGAACACCCTGGTATAGTTTTGCAAAGCGATGGTTTACTGCAACCCCAGCTACAAAAAACATTACATTCATAAATCAATTCAAATTTTATAATTTCAAAGACTGCTGACAAGTTCAGGTTCTGCGATTTCTGAGATTTTCTCCGATCCCAGGACACTCGATAGATCAGCCTTTGAGCAAAAGTAAAACGATTTGAGCAGGTAAGGTTGGGGAAATACACCCAGTAATCCCTTAGTGAGGCTGAGGTACAATGCAAAGAAATATTTAAATTATGAACGACATGATCGCATCAGAACATAACACAAAATCCAGCGATAAAAGCCTAGAGGCAATGCGGCATTTTTCCGAACAATACGCCAAGCGTACTGGAACATACTTCTGTTCTGAACCTTCTGTCACCGCAGTTGTGATTGAAGGACTAGCCAAACATAAAGACGACCTGGGTGCGCCTTTATGTCCTTGTCGCCATTACGAAGACAAAGAAGCTGAGATTCACGCCACATATTGGAACTGTCCTTGTGTGCCAATGAGAGAACGCAAAGAGTGCCATTGCATGTTATTCCTCACCCCTGACAACGAGTTTGCTGGAGATAAACAAGAAATCTCTCTGGAAACAATCAAAGAAGTACGAGACAGTATGGGATGAGCGAAATCATCCCCCAAGAGTTTTGGCAAGGCGTAGAACAGTTCAATTCTGGAGAGTTCTACGCTTGTCATGACACTTTAGAGGCTTTGTGGATTGAAGCTGGCGAACCGGAAAAAAGCTTTTATCAAGGCATTCTCCAAATTGCTGTGGCACTGTATCATTTGGAAAATCGGAATTGGCGAGGTGCGGTAATTCTATTGGGAGAAGGTAGCAATCGCCTACGCCGTTACCCATCTAGTTACGGCGGCGTTGACGTAGATGAGCTATTGAGTCAGAGCGCAGCGTTGTTGACGAATTTACAACAAATAGGGCCAGATAAAATTGCTGCTGGCGATCTGGGCGAAAATCAAGTCTTATCTTTGCCTAGAATTGTGCTGAGTACTGATTAGACATCTAGTTAAATTATGCGTTGCCTGAAATCACTGGTAGGCGAAATTCATCTAGCCAAGGGCTTCCCGTACCACTAGCTACGCGTGTGTCTCCGTTAAAAGAAGAGTATTGTGCCTACGTCGATTTCACTCAGATGTCAATTACCTGAAACCTTGAGGTTGGGGGTAGCGTCACTATTTCAGCCAGTAGTTATCGTAAATCACTCCAGATTGTATATTTCATATCTGGATAAAGTACTTGAGATAATTAGAATGCAAGCTGAAATCCTAAATCCCCAATTGCTATGATGCCCTGCTATCAATTGCCCTTCTCACAGATACGTCGCTTTGGATTAGCTTTAATGCTGCCAGCTGCACTTTTGGGCGCTTTTGCCTTCCCTACCCAAGTGCAAACCGCTACTGCACAAACATCTGAGGCAAATCGCCCCCTGACTATCCGCGCTGATGTGCAAGAATATGACGCTAAAAATCAAGTAATTACCGCTCGCGGTAACGTGCAAATGTTGTATCCGGCTCGTCAACTTCAGGCAACATCTGCCCAAGCACAGTATTTTAGTAAGGAACGCCGAATTGATTTCAGTGGTAATGTATATATTCTGCAACAGGGCGGTAATAGTATCCGAGCAGAGAAAGTAACCTATTTAATTGATGAAGGGCGATTTGTTGCTTTACCCCAATCCAACCGTCAGGTAGAGTCCATCTACATGATTGAGGAATCAAATAATAGCGGACAAACTGCGACACCTGCCCCAAAGACGCCACCTTTGAAGCCTTCTAATTAGCATTTACCACCAAGAAAGGGTGCTTCCAGCGTGAAAATTGTTTTAGAGAATATTCACAAATCTTACGGCAAGCGAGTAATTGTCAATCGTGTCAATCTTTCTGTTGCTCAGGGCGAAATCGTTGGTTTACTAGGCCCCAATGGGGCTGGTAAAACGACGACTTTTTACATTGCCACAGGTTTAGAAAAACCCAATCAAGGAAAAGTTTGGCTGGGTAATGTAGACGTGACGGGAATGCCAATGCATCAAAGGGCACGACTGGGTATTGGTTATCTAGCACAAGAACCAAGTGTTTTTCGCCAGCTCTCGGTAGAGGATAATATTCTGTTAGTGCTAGAGCAAACTCATGTGCCACGTTGGGAGTGGTCAAGGCGACTCAAAACTTTACTACGGGAGTTTCGGTTGGAAAAATTAGCTAGGAGTAAAGGAATTCAACTTTCTGGTGGTGAGCGACGGCGGACGGAATTAGCAAGGTCTTTAGCTGCTGGAAAAGAAGGGCCAAAATTTTTACTTTTGGATGAACCATTTGCGGGAGTCGATCCGATCGCAGTCTCAGAAATTCAGCAAATCGTAGCACAACTGCGCGAGCGCGGTATGGGAATCTTAATTACAGATCATAATGTCCGTGAAACCCTTGCCATCACCGATCGCGCCTACATCATGCGTGAGGGACAAATCCTCGCTTTTGGCGCTGCTGACGAACTCTACAGCAATTCCCTTGTGCGGCAATATTATTTGGGGGATAATTTTCAAGTCTAAATTAATAATTATTTAGTTAATAATTTCAAAGAATATTTTGATTTTTGATTCTTCAGCATGAATTTTATGAATTCATTTTAGTTCTGTTTTCTCAGCTATTGAGAATTAAACTTTGATACTGAATAAATTAGATACAGCAGTTTGTAATTAAGTGAGGTAGAGAGCCTAAATTTCCAGACCAGATATAAAGACTATTTTTCTCCTGCCTCCTACCCCCTGCCTCCTACCCCTGCCTCCTGCTATATACTTTGCTTTACCAGGGTTGCCAATATCTAAATTTTCAAGTTGCTTATGATATCAAAGAAGCTCCCGTCTTTTAATAGTCTTTATTCGCTGCTGCCTTTTACGATCATGGATCGCTACCTTGCCAGCGAATTGTTAGCGCCGTTTTTCTTTGGTGTCGGAGCTTTTTCATCAATTGGCGTCACCATTGATGCTGTATTCGATCTCGTCAGAAAAATTGTAGAATCTGGGCTACCCATAGACATTGCTATTCAAGTTTTTTTGTTAAAATTTCCCAATTTTATCGTTTTAGCTTTCCCGATGTCTACGCTGCTGGCTACTTTGATGACCTACAGTCGTCTTTCTAGCGAGAGCGAACTAATTGCCTTGCGTGGTTGTGGCGTCAGTGTCTATCGCATGGTGCTAACTGCTGTGATGTTAAGTCTTGTAGTCACAGGAATGACATTTGTGTTTAACGAAGAAATCGCACCAGCAGCAAATTATCAAGCGGCGACGACTTTAGAGAAAGCCCTGAAATCAGACAAGCCAACTTTTAAACAACAAAATATTTTCTATCCTGAATACCAGGATGTTGTTCAGCCGGATGGTTCTAAGAATCGGATATTGACACGCTTGTTTTACGCCGACCAATTTGATGGTAAGCGGATGAAAGGGTTGACAATTATAGATCGCTCAACAAAAAATCTGAATCAAATTGTGGTATCAGAATCTGCTCAGTGGAATCCTTCGCAAAATGTCTGGGATTTTTACAACGGTACGATCTATTTTGTGGCTGCCGATCGCTCTTATCGTAACATCGTCAAATTTGAACAACAACAACTGCAACTACCGCGCACGCCATTAAGTCTGGCAGAAAAAAGCCGCGATTATGGTGAGATGAATATTTCTGAAGCACTACAGCAACTAGAAGTGGAAAATCTTGGTGGCGATCGCCAAAAAATTCGTAAACTTGAAGTGCGGATTCAACAAAAAGTCTCTTTGCCCTTTGTATGCGTGGTTTTTGGCTTGGTAGGTGCAGCGATGGGAAGCATACCGCAGCGGACGGGGAGAGGTACAAGCTTTGGGATTAGTGTCCTAGTTATATTTTCGTACTACTTAATTTTCTTTATTAGTGGGGCGATGGCACAAGCAGGTGTCCTATCTCCCTTTATGGGAGCTTGGTTGCCCAACTTTCTTTTTTTGGGAATAGGTCTATTCTTATTGATGCGAGTTGCCAGACGTTAAATTGAGGAGGATGCGGCAGTACACAAACAATATTAAACATCTGGTGAAATTAAATATGCGTTATCCATAACCCTTGCAGAAACATAGCAGTGGTACGTCTCTACATTTATTTTCACCAGATGTCTATAGGGAACTCCAAAAAATAAATTATCCAATTTTTGGAATCACAACGACTTTTCCTCCCCCTGCTCCCTGCTCCCCTGCCCTAAAAGCGATGGGATATTTTTTTATTTGGAAGTCCCTTATTCTCCCTCATCCCCCACTTCAATTACGGGTGATAATTTCGACATTCTGGTGCATTGGGGTTTTCCTTGCAGTATTCTTCAAAAGAGACTTTGGCTGATATCATACCCTCAGCTTTCTGATGAGCTGCTTCTGCCTGAAGTTCTTCTACCTCATCCCAGGCAGCTGCACAGGCTTTAGAATAAGCACCTTGTTCAGTGCAAATAGCACGAGCCTGCTCAATAGCTTTTTGAATTCTCTCCTCCAGCAGTAGCGCTTTTGGCGCTTCCACAAAGTCGCTTTTAGTCAAAATGTCGGTAATCGAGATGATGCCTAACAACTTGCCTTGAATCACAGGTGCGCGATGAATACCAGTATTAGCAAATAACCGCGCTACATATTCCACACCCAAATCAGGATTGACTACAATGCAGGGCTTGCTCATAATTTCATAAACCCGCACTTGCTTTGGATCTTTACCGTAGGCTGCGATCTTATAAACAATATCCGTTTCTGTAACAATGCCATAAGCATCATTGTCATAGCGACGATCCACAACCAGCGCCCGCAATCCTTTATCCTTCATCAGCCCCACCGCTTCAGCAACAGTTGCCGAACCGCGAATGGTAACTACGTCTTTGGTCATGATATCTTCAGCTTTCATCATTGCTGTAGTCTCCTGGTTAATAGTCCGGTGCAGCACTGCGCCCTCATGGACGTATCGAAGCGTTGCAGCGCACAGTTTGCTTTAACTAGAAAGTAAAAAAAGTTGAACTTTTGCCCAGCTACAACAATAAATTAGACCAGTTGTCAACTTATGATGTTATCCAATGTAACCAATGCCCAAAAACTAAGCATAAATTGTGATAATATTTTGCCGATTAACAAATATTTATTTTTAAATTGCCGAAAATTGCCGCATTTTCCAGAAATAGCTAGAAATCAAATTGGTAATAATATGAGCGACAATCGGCACTAACAAGTTGCCCGTGAGCAGGGCACTATATGCTAATATCATCCCGACAATTGTTGCCCAAATTACATAAGGCCATTGTTGGGAACCGCTAAAATGCAAGATGCCAAAGCAAAGACTAGATACGATTACAGCTGTAAGATCGGAGCCTAAAGCTGGTAGCATCACACCTCTAAATAACAATTCTTCACTCAACCCTGGTAGCAACCCCAGCCAAATCAAATCTGGTAAAGCTAAAGGCTTTAGTACTACTTCTAGGTAATAATCTGCACTCTTACGATAGGCAGTCCATAGGCGGTAAGTTAAGCCACTTAACGCGGTGAGCACAAACCCCAACCCTACACCTAACAGCGCTTCTCTTGGATTCAAGTCCCAAGAAAATAGCGAAAAGTTACCAAGGTATAACGAAAGTTTAGCGACTATCAACAAAATGATTGCAGTCGCTCCCATCGCCCCAAGTACTTGGATGCGCGTCAGGTATGGAATTTCTGGCTCTTGCTTTTGTTGTTCAATCACAGGTTTTTAATTTTTAAGGGGCATTGGGCATTGGGCATGGGGAGCAGGGGAAGGGTAAAAACTCCTAACTCCTAACTCCTAACTCCTAACTTTTAATTACTGACTGCAAAGGTAATAATTTGGGACGGAGAGCGCAGGGATTGATGCCTGCTTTATGTGCTACCAATACACCTACTGCTTCTAAATATGAGTTTACCTGTATAGATTTGATCCCCAAAGGTTGGGCAGGAACTTTTATCAGAGTTTTATTTTCTTCTACTGTAATTATTTGGCATTGTCTTTGGCTTAAACTCAGTAAGGCACTGCTACCACAGGCAGTTGCAGGTACGATCGCAGCATCCACTTCATCTACCCAAATATCTCCTTTCTCTGATGCAATCGCTCTTTTATCTATTATAAATTGTGGGGC
Organism: Nostoc sp. PCC 9305; assembly: GCF_963920915.1. Classification (NCBI taxonomy): domain Bacteria; kingdom Bacillati; phylum Cyanobacteriota; class Cyanophyceae; order Nostocales; family Nostocaceae; genus Nostoc; species Nostoc sp. PCC 9305. The sequence continues at coordinate 154,430 of NZ_CAWUDN010000001.1, read as the reverse complement.
ACGACTTAATCCGACAAGGACGCACGGCAAAAAGGTATAGCCTAATTCTTCGGCGGCGGAACGCGGAGATAAATCAGGTTGTGGAGGTTCGCTCAAAAGGGCGGGAGAATGGGCGCAAGGAATTTGAAAGGTTCGCACTAGCAAATGGCTAATTACGGCTTCTGCACCCGCTAAAGAATCTACGCCTTCACCTTGGCGATATTTCTGTACTGCTTCCTCATCCATATCATCGGGGAAACGGGCTACAACTGCGATCGCTTCTGCCCCCGCTTTTTTAATTAATATCTCAGCTGCCCTTAACAAGCTATCCGGGTTGCCAATTGTTCCCCAACTAGCCCCCGATGCTGTAGTCCGTAATTCTACATTTAATGGTGCATCAGTAATTACATAATCTGTTAGAGTCAATCCCAGAGTTGCTCTGACTGCATCGGCTGCTTGTATATGTCGTAGCCGTAACTCTGGCTCAATAGCTTGGTCTAAAAGCAAACCTACTTTGTTACTGCGGACTGGACGCAAACCCCAGCATCCAGAGGCGAATTTGTCAAGCCCGTAACCTTCAACATAGAAAGCATTTGGGAGATTCCAATACAAACTTGCGCCATTAAGGACATTGGGGTGAGTAATTAGGCGATCGCAAACCTGTGCTATGACTTTGGCAACAGGTAAAGCATCTCCTGCATAACCCCCAATGGCAGCCCCAACGCCTGTTGGTACAATTAAAATAGCGGTATATGGACGATTCATCTTAAGTTAAGAGTGATGAGTTTATGAATCACAAGCCATCAAATCCTAACTCTTGTACAGACGCGATTAATCGCGTCTCTCTTAATCGCGTCTATCCTAACTCTTAACTGTTGTGACAACGGCTTCAACTGTAGCTTTTTGTTCGTCAGCATCCACAGAAGTAACTGCCCAACGCAGAGGTTCGCCTTGTTTCTTTAACTCTGTTTCAATTACTTCTAGTAAGTCTGCGGGAGTTTCTTGTAAATCAATTTCTGCGGTAATAAAATGAGTTGTCATTTTGGTAAATCCTGTTGATTTGTAGTTTCTAGAATAGATGATTTCATCTGCGATGAAAGACTTGTGTAATTTATCAGATTTGGTCATCTCCGCGAACAGTTATTCAGTTATGAATAATCATCCGATATACTGATAACTGTTCGCTGATTATTTGCCTTTGCCAAATTGTAACTGATAAACTACATCTTCTTTTTCCGTCTCAAGTTTTAAATCAGAAAGGGGTTTGGCAACACAAAGCAATACGTAACCTTGCTTTTGCAAATCTGGACTAACGCCCATGCCATCAGTTTGATCCACAGTTCCCTCAGATAGTTGACCGGCGCAAGTTGTGCAGACACCTGCATTACAAGAACTCGGCAGTTCCAAACCAGCAGCATCGGCAACTGATAAGATCGTTTCATTTTCAGGAACTTGCAAGGTATGAATTTTGCCTTGGTGATCGATTTCTACGGTGTAAGTTTTGGGCATATACAAAAGAAGCGTGATGCAACGGACAAATGTATTAGTTTATCTGAATTAGTTAAAAATATCCAGATGTTACTATAAAAATTTAGGTAAAAGATTGATAATTATAGCAACTAATCCTGAACGATTTTTAGATTAGTAACATTATTTACTATACAATACACAAATAAATTAGTTAAATTTGCTTACTATAGAATATGCGCGTAGGTGTAGCCCGCCGTAGGCATCGCGTTCCCTTAGAGAATGTTTGAAAAGTTTTTTTCTCGGTAACAAAACGTTCTAGATCCCCCTAAATCCACGCCAGTTGCTCATGGGGGAAACCCCCAAGACCGCACTGGCTCCCCTTAAAAAGGGAGACTTTGATTCCGGTTCCCCCCTTTTTAAGGGGGGCTTTGATTCTGGTTCCCCCCGATAAATTGGGGGGCTTTGATTCCGCTTCCCCCCTTTTTAAGGGGGGTTAGGGGGGATCAATAAGTGCCTAAAATCACAGCCAACCACTTTTCAAACAACCTCTAAAATACCACGCTTGTTATAATGCACTCACCAACAAACTTTGGTCATCAATGTTATAAGGTTGACTCTTAAAGTTACAACATTAAGCCTTAAGGTTACAGCATTAAGACTTAAAGTTACAACATTAAGACTTAAAGTTACAACATTAAGGCTTAAGGTTACAACATTAAGCCAAAGAGCTAGAACATTAAGGCTCAAGGTTACAACATTAAGCCTTAATGTTACAGCGATCTCGCTGTTGACATAGAATACAGACCATTTGTAGGGTTACAGCAATGCTGTGCCCTATTGTCTATCGCTTAAACATAATATTATTTTGCTGAAAATCAACCTTTGATGATTAAATTCCGAGAAATCACGGACATAAATAAAAACTTTTACTAAAAAAATGCGCTTTTTGCTGAACCAGAATCCAGCTTAATTGAGACAAAATAGCTCTGTAAAACTCTTAAAAGTGTAAATTTATGGCTCGAAAAAAACGTAGTTCTCGGATTTTAGAAAAAGCTGAGTTTAGAGTTGCCGGGCTGAAAGCTATCGATCCACAGATCAATTTTGATGATACTCACAACTTGCAAAACCTGACTCAATTAATAGACAATTTTCACAATGTGCTTGATGATTATAACGCTGCTATAGCTATGATTGACTCTTCTAGAAATAAGCTGGATGAGATGGAAAAAACCTTAAGTCAGGTTTCAGACAAAATGCTGACATGGGTTGGTTGCAAGTACGGCAAAAACAGCAACGAATATGAACTTGCAGGCGGCGTTAGAGACAGCGAACGTATCCGTAAAAGCCGATTGACACGCTTGAAAGCTAACACAGATAAAACATCAGATGAAAATGCAATAACCGCCTAGCACCGCTACGCAAAAATCAAAAGTTAACACTGAGCGAAGTCGAAGTGTCAAAAGCCTTATAGAATCTGCTTTTAACTTTTTTATAATGGTATCTGTGAAAATTCAAAGTGTCCAGATCCCCGACTTCTTAAAAAAGTCGGGGATCTATTTCATCACGAATGATTTAGGACTGCTATATAATAAGACTTTGCATTAACCCAGAACTTCCGAACTTTTAAAATGAAATGACCAGGTTTATCCATGATAAATTTGCCAAAGACTATCTAGAAGAACTACTAAAAGATTACGGAGAAGTCAAAGCATCAGAAAAAGTATCAGGAGAGATTAAAGAAATAGATGTTTTATTCACTCCCGCCAAACAACAAAGCTCTAATATACAAATACTGGGTTTGCTAGGAAGATTTGCCGAACAGCCTGCAATTATAGAACCATACCGCAATCCAGCTTCTACCGATGAAATCTGCGACTGTATTCTCAAATTATTAGAAATAAAGGCTCTCTTACGACGAGAAGCTAAAACCAATAAAACCAAACTTCAGGACTCAGAAATTCCCAAATTGTGGGTTCTTACACCTACCATATCTGAAACTAGATTGTCTAGCTTCGGAACTATACAAAAAGCAGGTTGGTTATCAGGAGTACATTTTCTGCCAGATGCCTTGCGGACAGCAATTGTAGCAATACACCAACTACCCCAAACACCAGAGACATTATGGTTGAGACTTTTAGGTAGGGGAAGCGTGCAGTCACAAGCGATTATCGAGTTGCAAGCGTTACCATTAGATTATCCATATCAAAAAGAAACTCTCGAATTAGTTTACAACTTGCGCGAAAACTTGAGAGTAAACCAAGAATTAGAAGCAGATGATAGGGAGTTAATTATGCGATTAGAACCACTTTATCAAAGAGACAGAGAACAAGCCAAAGAAGAGGGAAGGCAAGAGGGCAGGCAAGAGGGCAGGCAAGAAGGAAAACAAGACTTAATACTGCGTCTACTAAATCGCCGTATTGGTGAGATTGATACGTCATTAATCGAGCGAATTCAAGGCTTATCGCTTGAACAATTAGAGAATTTAGGAGAGGCATTACTAGACTTTTCTAGTGTTGCTGATTTAGAAACTTGGTTAAACCAACAATCAACCTAATTTATTTCGATTGATAAAGAGTTAATTATGCGATTAGAACCACTTTATTAAAGGAGCAGAAAACAAGCCAAAGAAGAGGGAAGGCAAGAAGGAAAACAAGATTTAATACTACGTCAACTCAATCGCCGTATTGGTGAAATTGATACGTCGTTAATCGGGCGAATTAATGGTTTATCTATTGAACAATTAGAAAATTTAGGAGAAGCATTACTAGACTTTTCTAGTGTTGCTGATTTAGAAATTTGGTTAAACCAACAATCAATCTAAATTTATTATTACTCCTGGCGACTAGAAGTCGCGGCTATACGAGACTTTACCCACCGACCTGGGTTAAAAATCCTTGATTTCCTCTTAGTCCACGGAGGTGGACTTTGTTTGTGTAGTAGCGAATTCTATTTGCCTCATACCTTCAAACTTTCAGTATAAAAAAAGTTGCTAATAACCGATTACCAGTAAGGCTTTCATCATAAAAGTAAGCTAAACTTTTATAGCCAAGTATTGCCTAAAAATTTCATAATTAAAGATAGAACATCCCAATGGAGAACATAAAAATGCTAGAACAATATCGTAAACACGTTGCCGAAAGAGCAGCACTCGGTATTCCCCCTTTACCATTGGATGCGAAGCAAACCTCAGAATTATGTGAATTACTGAAAAATCCGCCCAAGGGTCAAGAGGAGATATTATTACATTTATTGCGCGATCGCGTTTCTCCTGGTGTCGATCCAGCAGCTTATGTCAAAGCCGGATTTCTCACCGCCATTGCCAAAAAGGAAATCACCAGTCCCTTGGTTTCGCGCATAGAAGCGGTGCAATTGTTAGGGACGATGATAGGTGGCTACAATGTGCAATCTTTAATCGATTTGCTGCAATTGCCTACTGTATCCGTCTCAGACTCATCTGAAACACCTCTAGTAATGGGCGGACAAGGAAAGGAACCCATCGCCGCTTATGCCGCCAACGCCTTAAGCAAAATCCTTTTGGTATATGACGCTTATCACGATGTTTTAGAGTTGTCTAAAACCAATCCTTTCGCCAAGCGGGTGATTGACTCTTGGGCGGAAGCTGAATGGTTTACCATGCGCCCCACAGTTCCAGAAGCGATTACTGTCACCGTTTTTAAAGTTCCAGGCGAAACCAATACCGATGATTTATCCCCCGCCCAAAGCGCCACAACTCGCCCAGATATTCCCTTACACGCCTTAGTGATGTTAGAGTCACGGCAACCGGGAAGCTTGGCAACCATTGCCGAACTGAAGAAAAAAGGGCATCCTGTAGCTTACGTGGGAGATGTAGTTGGTACAGGTTCCTCGCGTAAATCTGCTATTAACTCAGTATTGTGGCACATGGGAAATGATATACCTTTTGTGCCAAACAAACGTGCTGGGGGTTATGTTTTAGGTGGTGCGATCGCGCCAATCTTTTTTAATACAGCAGAAGATGCCGGTGCTTTGCCTATTCAGTGCGATGTCACCAAACTCGAAACCGACATGGTAATTACCATCCATCCCTACAAAGGCGAAATCACCAACGAAACAGGCGAAGTCATTTCCACCTTTGCCCTCAAACCTGACACCATCCTCGATGAAGTCCGCGCAGGTGGACGCATCCCCCTACTTATCGGACGTACCCTCACCGATAAAACTCGTCTTGCACTTGGTTTAGAACACAGCACCGTTTTCACCCGTCCTCAGCAAGCCTTTGATACAGGCAAAGGGTACAGCCTAGCACAAAAAATGGTAGGTAAAGCTTGCGGATTACCTGGTGTGCGTCCCGGCACATCTTGCGAACCCATCATCACCACCGTTGGTTCTCAAGATACCACAGGCCCCATGACCCGCGACGAATTGAAAGAACTCGCCTGTCTCGGTTTCAGTGCAGACTTAGTAATCCAAAGTTTCTGCCACACAGCAGCTTATCCCAAACCAGTAGACATCCAAACCCATCACGAACTCCCCGACTTCTTCGCTTCTCGTGGCGGTGTCGCCCTCCGTCCCGGTGATGGTATCATCCACTCTTGGTTAAACCGGATGCTGCTACCCGACACCGTGGGAACTGGTGGCGACTCTCACACTCGCTTCCCCTTGGGTATTTCCTTCCCCGCCGGTTCTGGATTAGTAGCCTTTGCAGCCGCCTTGGGTGTCATGCCTTTAGATATGCCAGAGTCAGTTTTGGTAAGATTCAAAGGTGAATTGCAACCAGGTATCACCCTGCGCGATGTCGTGAATGCCATACCCTACGTGGCAATTCAAAAAGGTTTGCTGACAGCAGAGAAGCAGAATAAGAAAAATGTTTTCTCTGGGCGAATTCTGGAAATCGAAGGTTTGCCAGATTTAAAAGTTGAACAAGCCTTTGAACTCACCGATGCTAGCGCCGAACGTTCTTGTGCCGGATGCACGATTAAGCTGAGTGTAGAGACAATTTCTGAATATCTGCGTTCCAACGTAGCGCTGCTGAAAAATATGATAGCACGGGGCTATCACGATCCGCGTACCATGCTGCGCCGTGTCGCAAAAATGGAAGAATGGTTAGCCAATCCCGTATTATTAGAAGGCGATGCCGATGCGGAGTATGCCGAAATAATTGAAATTGATTTGAACGAAATCAAAGAGCCAATTGTTGCTGCTCCCAATGACCCCGATAATGTTAAGTTATTATCGGAAGTTGCTAACGATCCAGTGCAAGAAGTATTCGTCGGTTCTTGTATGACGAATATCGGTCATTATCGGGCAACAGCAAAAGTTTTGGAAGGTGCAGGTGAAGTCAAAACTCGCTTGTGGATAGCACCACCAACCCGCATGGATGAACACCAATTAAAAGAAGAAGGTGTATACAGCGTTTTTGGGGCTGCCGGTGCTAGAACAGAAATGCCAGGATGCAGTTTATGCATGGGTAATCAGGCGCGAGTTGCTGATGGGACAACAGTGTTTTCTACCTCTACCCGCAACTTCAATAATCGCATGGGTAAAGATGCGCGAGTGTATCTTGGTTCAGCAGAATTAGCCGCAGTTTGTGCGCTGCTAGGACGCCTCCCGACAGTGCAGGAATATTTGGATATTGTGGCGAGTCGAATTCATCCTTTTGCAGATGATTTGTATCGGTATTTGAACTTCGATCAAATTGCTGGTTTTGAGGATGAAGGGCGCGTTATTTCTAAAGAAGAGCAAGCGTTGTTAGTATAGTTTAATTAGGTGGGTGTTATGCCCACCTAATTTTTAGCGTTTCCAAGAGGAATATTAATGACCAATCCATCTTTTATCAACGAAAAAAATCTTTATGAACAAGATTTTTACTTGTGGACACAAAGAATTGCCCATCAGTTAAAAGAAAATAATTTTCATGAAATAGATATAGTTAATTTAGTTGAAGAAATTGAAAGCATGGGGAGGAGTGAAAAACGCGAGTTAAAAAATCGATTAATTGTACTATTGATGCACTTACTGAAATGGCAATACCAACCAGAAAAACGTAGTGAAAGTTGGCGCAGTACCATTTCTGAACAGCGTATCTGTATCGAAACATTATTAGAAGATAGTCCCAGTTTGCAACCTCTACTTGCAGAAGTATTTGAAAACTGTTATCAAAAAGCTCGTCTCAAAGCATCTGATGAAACAGGGATTAAATTAAATTTTTTTCCTAAAGAATCTCCGTTTACATTAGAAGAAACGTTAAAAAATAATTATTAGGTTGAAGGAAAGAATGAATTTTTATACTGTCGTACTTAGAAAGAATTCTGGCTATTGGGTTGCTTTATGTTTAGAAAATGGTATTGTCGGGCAGGGAAATAGTCAAGAAGATGCAATTAAAAAACTGAAAGAAGCAATTGAATCTTTTGAAGAGGTTTATGAGTCTGAAAGTAATATTTATAAATCTCCCGTTTCAATAGATGAATTACATGAATTTTTATTTGTTGAAGAAAAAGAACAAGATTCAGAGATATATGAATTAAGGAAGGTTTATGCCTAAAAATATACCTTCCCTGAAACCAAAGGAGTTAATTAAGCTTTTAGAACAAGCAGGTTGCACATTTCATAGAGAAGGAAAAGGCGACCATTGTTTATACACTCGTGAAGTTGATGGTAAAAGAAGAGTAGTTCCTATAGATATGGGTGCAAGAGAAATGTCTCCTGGTTATGTTTTGCGTATTTTTCGCCAGTTTGGTTTTACTGATGAGGAAGTTGAGAGTCTGTTGAAATAGATAATTTTTCAGTATTTATCCCATTTTTAACAGTATAAAAATATAATAATTTGTATATAGATTATTGTATTTAAAAACTTTGATGCCCTACCTAAAATCAAAACATTTAACAACTAACTTGAAAAACTGGAATGAGGATTCAGACAAAGCTAATCGTAAATTAATCTACATTGGCGGAAAAATCCGCTTTCAGTCTGAACAATATTTAGAAGATTATATTGAAGCTTATTTTGACACAATATTCCCAGAATTGGTTTTAATTAAACGTCAGCATAGTCTCAAAATGCAGCGTTGTGATTTACTGTGCTGTAGCAAATTACATAAACAAGCAGTTATTATTGAATTAAAAAATGAAGAAGATAGGGGATTAGTATCTCAGCTAATGAGATATCGAAAAATAATTTCCCAAAATCAATCTTTTGCCGAACTAATTGATTACTCATTACCTATCAAACTAATTGCTATTGCTCCTACTTTTCATGAAGACAACTACACAGACAAAGAAGCATCAAAATTTGAAAATGATATATCTTTTTGGAAATTCCATGTCGAATATGATACAACAGGTACTAAATTCCAATTAGAAGGTAAAAGTTATGATGTTCTTTACCCTGTGTTTGGCTTACCTCGGAGCTTGCAAAATGAAGTTATACAAAATACAGTCTTACCAGCTTTTACTCATAACTTTAAAAGCAACTTGCCTGTAGATACTCATCAAAATTTTAGAATCATTAGAGAGCTTTTTATGGCTCAACCAAAGATGAAGGAAATGGTTAGCCCTACTTATAGAAAAATATTATATGGTACTGGTGAAGGAGAAAATCATAAGAAACTAGCTGAAATAACTAATACAAGTAAAGGAATATGGTTATTTCTTTGGTTGCCAACTAGGGTGAAAACTAAAATCAAAATTCCAGTAGCACGATTTGGTTTTGTATTAGCTGCAAATAACAGCCATTTTGCTCAAGATTCTGTTGTTGAATGGTTGGTGTGTACTAAGACTACCGTTAATATTGAAGACCAATCTAACAATAAGATTTGTTTATCATTTGATAGACATGGTATGGCGAAATGGACGAGTGCAAATATGTATTTATGCCAAGCTGGCGGTTATATAAATACTTTAGATTTATTTATCTATCTCTTGAAAGGTGCTAACCGTCCTTTTGATGATTCTATTTGGGAATGGTGGAGGTCACAGGAAAAAAATACTCCTACTAATTTGGGATGGTATATTGATTTAGCTATTAAGACTTGGAACTATAGGATTAAGTGAACAACATAAAATGAGTTTTTGTGACAATACAATTCAGTTAGCGCTAAAAATCTTAACCTGTGTAGATTGGGTTGAGGAACGAAACCCAACATTTTCTGGGCTTTGTTGGGTTGCGTTTTGCTTAACCTAACCTGCAATTTTTCTTAACTGAACTGTATTCGTTTTTGTCAGTGAATAACATTAAATTAGTATGATAAATCTTCGAGATCAAGAAAGTTTACGTCAAAGTTCGTAAATGTAGCCCATCGTAGACTTCAGATATTAATTACTGTACGATGTCTACGACGGGCTACGCCTACGCTATCTCACTAATTTTTTATACCAACGATAATTCATGTCTTCGTCCCCGGATGTGCCTATACTCTGGGACTTGCTGCAATTGTTAGACAAAATTCATGCTTGTTAGTTATCCATTTTTCTCCACCTTACCCAGTGCTAGTTGGGAAGTGTTGGGCGTTAAGTCTATGACTCAACTTAGAAGCATAGACTAGATAGCCCTGACAATGGGGCTGAAGCAGGAAATGTAACTGTATTGTAACGCTGGCTTTAGTTGACGTTGCAAAAGTTTACATTTAGAATGGAATCGTCAAAAACAGATAAGTATTTATTCTTATTTATCCTGATAATTTGACATTCAATGAGTATATGTTCTTATCTCTGTCAAAAATTTAATATTCATAGAGTTAAAGAATGTTTACAAAAGTATTGAATCCTTAATATAATGAAATTAAAAGCGATAAGCCAAATTGATTGTCAGAAGTGATGAATGCTATTGAATTTCCCTGGCTAACAGCCATAATCCTTTTACCCTTGGTGGCAACCTTAGCCATCCCCCTAATCCCAGACAAAGAAGGTAGAACTGTCCGCTGGTATGGTCTGGGAGTTGCTTTTGCCGACTTTGCACTGATGATTTATGCCTTTTGGTATAAGTACGACTTCCAGAGTTCAACACTCCAACTTGTAGAAAACTATCCTTGGATACCACAGTTGGGTTTGCATTGGGCTGTGGGGGTTGACGGTTTATCGATGCCATTACTGCTTCTGACAGGCTTAATAAATACCCTCGCAATATTCGCGGCTTGGAAAGTTACCACCAAGCCGCGATTATTTTATGGTTTGATGTTAGCGATGTACAGCGCCCAGCTTGGCGTATTTGTTGCCCAAGATTTGCTGCTGTTCTTCCTAATGTGGGAAATCGAGTTAGTGCCGGTTTACCTGCTGATTTCCATCTGGGGAGGACAAAACCGCCGTTATGCCGCTACCAAATTCATTCTTTACACCGCTGCTGCATCAATATTTATCTTGATTGCTGGCTTTGCAATGGCATTCTCTGGAGATACCGTCACTTTCGATATGGCGGCTCTAGGAATGAAAGAATATCCCAAAACCTTAGAATTGCTAGTTTATGCAGGTTTCTTAATTGCCTTCGGTGTGAAGTTGCCGATTTTCCCCTTACACACTTGGCTACCTGATGCCCACGGCGAAGCATCAGCACCCGGTTCGATGATTTTGGCTGGTGTATTGTTAAAAATGGGTGGTTATGCTCTTATCCGCTTCAATGTGGAAATGTTGCCCAATGCCCATGTGACTTTTGCCCCAGTGTTAGCAGTTTTGGGTGTGGTTAATATTGTCTACGGTGCTTGCTGTGCCTTTGCTCAAACCAATCTCAAACGCCGCTTGGCTTACTCTTCAATTGCTCACATGGGGTTTGTGCTGATTGGAATTGCCTCTTACACAGAACTAGGTATCAGTGGTGCAGTGTTACAAATGGTTTCCCACGGCTTGATTGCTGCTAGCTTGTTCTTCCTGTCTGGCGTGACTTACGATCGCACTCACACCTTAATGATGGATAAAATGGGCGGTATGGCTAAGGTAATGCCCAAAACCTTTGCTCTGTTTACCATTGGTTCAATGGCTTCTCTCGCCTTACCCGGAATGAGTGGTTTTGTGGGTGAGTTGATGGTATTTCTAGGTATCGCCAGCAGTGATGTTTACAGTTCCAGTTTCAAAGTTGTAGTCGTGCTACTGTCAGCAGTTGGCATAATTTTGACACCGATTTATTTACTGTCGATGCTGCGTCAAGTGTTCTACGGTGAGCAAAGTCAAGAGTTGCACTTGGATGCTGTAATATCTGATGTCAAACCCCGCGAAATATTTATTACTGCTTGTTTGCTATTGCCAATCATCGGAATCGGGTTTTATCCCAAGTTGGCAACGCAGACTTATGATGTGAAAGCAGTAGAATTAGCCGCCCATGCTCGTCAAGTTTTACCAGTTGTTGCTCATCAACAACCATCAAGTCTGTACTCGCGTATTTTCTCTACACCAACATTGGCTACTTCTCAAGTTGAAAGTTCGATTAACATTTCTGAGTAAATTAACTTTCCCATTAAGGGGTCTGCAAGTAAATTCTAAATATTAGGAGAATAAAGGGGTGGTTATGAAACCACCCCTAAAATTTTGGAATTATTGAGTTGAAATAGATTTTTAGGTAAGGGCAATTTATGTAGATGCATTCACAAAGCATCTGTCTGCGACATGCTGCGCGTTCGCGTAAGCGTCCCGCAGGGAACGTAGAGAAGCGACTTCCCGCAGAGTATTGCCCCTGCCTAAAAATTATTCAAACTTGAGAGTTCCGTCAATGTTGGTAATGTGTTCATTAAGATCGATATATGTTCCGAGAGATGTCTGCCCATCAGCTCTTTCGCATTCAGCACGCAGTCTGCTAGCACCAGCTAAACCAATATTGTCGCAGGTCAGAGCAAATTTATCTCCATCCCAGTCTAATGTTCCATCAAGATTGGCGATATATGGATTTAAGTCGATAGAAGTTGTAGAAGGAGTATATCCATCAGCTTTTTCACAAGTAGCCGTTAAAGTTGAGCCATCAATACTAATGTCTTTACAAGTCTGAGAAAATTGACCAGTTGCCCAAGCGTTAGCGGTAACTAAATGAAAGCTCAGAAAGATAGCACACAAAAAAGCTGCACAAATTTTCAGCATTAGTCCTCTGTCCTCAAGTAGATCATTGGTTAAATTAACCAAGAGAACATTTTATACTTTTGTATTTTTCTCTATTTAAAAATAATAGTTTTTAACTATACTTTATAGCGATACCTTGATACCTTCTCTACAAGATGTTACGCGAATACTGACGCACATCACTATCCTATTAATGCAACTATTATTTTCAAGGTTGGACAATAGACTTATGGCTACCGAATCACTTCTAATAATTTTGCCCTAGAGCGTGAAAAGATTATAGTGAAGGCAAGTAAAGTAGCCAAAAAGCAATTATGATCGCCAACTTACCTGTAGTCAAAGAAATTATACCAATGGTCTTGCAATTGCAACCTGCGATCGCCCGATGCAGCGTGGATAAAAAGCGATCGCTGGGAAGCTATACCATTGCATGGGAACTGCGACAAAAATTTGCTGCAATGCAACGTCTCTACATACTTTTTCACCAGATGTTTCATACAAAAAGATAACGACATAAATATCTCTGTAGCTTTAATGTTAGTTTTATTCATATCCCAGCAGACTCCAGTCTGAATCCTGACAAAATTTAAGTTTTAATAAGTATCGGATTTCCTCACAAGTTCCTCACATTCTTTTTAATCAGATATCTCATATAAGGACAAACAACATAAATATCTCTTTAGCTTTAATATTAGTTTTGTTGATATTTCAGCAAACTCCAGTTTGAATCCTGACAAAATTTAAGTTTTAATAAGCACCATATTTCCTCACAAGTTCCTCAGATTCTTTTTGTAACTTCAAGATAGAGACACTCAACTATTGCAATTAATTAGCTTGAGAGTTTACAGCCTTCTTGCGTTGGGGTCTTTCGGCAAAAGCTAGACTACCTCTTTTTTTGGCAAAGGTATTAAGGCTTAATTCTACTTTTGCATCTGTAGGAGAGTTCTCTCATGGATTTTACAGAGAAAGTGCCATTTTTTAATCTCAAGACTTTAGGCTATTACAGGTGAGTCCTACGTAGGTGATGCTATACCTACACTAAGTTAATTCCTGCCACAGTTAAAAACGATTTAGTTTCTAAATAAAGTAAACCTTCTAGAGATTTATCCTGCACTAGTTAAATAGTTGAGGGAGATGCATTTTGACTGCATTTTCCATGAAAAAACAACTTTAACAACATAGGTACAATCAATATGAACTTTAAACAATTTGGTGTATTACTTTCTCTATCTACAATTCTTGGAATGAATGTGCTTACGACCAAGGTTTTGGCTGGAGAGCCTAGTATTACTTTTGGAGATGCACTCGGTTCTGGTGGATGTAGTGTTGCCGATCAGCTTCCTGGAGATGATGGTAGAAGCTTATCGATCGTCTTGGATAACTTTAGTGCATTCAATGGTCAGCGTCAAAAGTGTATTTTACGCGTTCAAACTTTTATTCCAAGTGGTTTTATCGTCCAAGATGTACAAGTACTGTACCAAGGAACTACTGATATTGATAGAGGGAGTAAAGGTACCAGCTTAAGCAGAACTTATAGCTTTAGTGGTGGTGCTCTTGGTCAAGCTGTAGCTCCCCCTAAAACTACTAAGTTTACATCTAGTAAGGCATTTGCGGAGCAAGATGAGATTACTGTTCTAGCTGCTACAGGTTTATGTAGTGGTGGTGGGCAAGGACTATTAGGTATTAATATGATTGCACAATCCTCACGAGCAAGTTCTATTTTCGTTGATACAGCCGATATCAATGCTGGGGATGTAAGGCTTTATTTTGACCTAAGACGTTGCTAGTCCTCGCTTGTAGCAATTCTGCGGATAGATGGTGATACACCGAACCAAATTCCAAATTTGGTGGTCTTCAATGAGTGATGGGTCTAAATCCACCACTCATTGAATCTACCGAATGTATTCTTCTTTAAGATTAAAAATTTCTGTTGATGAAGAGGAAGTTATGTTGAGATTAAGTGATGCACGTAATTTTTTCATATTAATGTGCTTGTTTTTTTTCTATTGTTATGATGCCAATTCATCTAGCATTGCTACTGCAATAGACAACCAGCCAAAGTTTTTGGTTAATAGGAGATGTAATATAAGTTTCGATCCGCAAATAAATCAGTTTACACTTCGCTCTCCTATAACTGTAAATGCACAATCGCCAAGGGCTAGATGTATCGTTAGAATTAATATCTCTAATACTCAAAAGCAATTTAGGCTTGTGCCTTTAGCTGTAAAAGGTGTAGTAAAGAAAGCAGCAGCACGAGTAGCTATCACATCATTTTTACTTGGCGATAAACCAACTCCATATCAAATGATCTATGGAAGTGCTATGAATTTTGATTTGACTAATCAAATACTGCCAACTAACTATACAACTACAGGAAAAAGTGTTTTAGGCGTTAATTTAGTATTAACAACAACCGGAGGAGAATTAGAGTTGACAGAAATGAAGTTTGCACTTCAACAACAATAAAAGGTGGTTTTAGCGTTGGCTATTGCTTCCTAGAATTTCAAGTTTCAGACGATCGCGGCTACTAATCAAGAATGCTGCAAAATATCTGTTTTTTACGCGACTTCTCCAGCCCGAAAAATCTGTTCAGCAGTTAAATTCAACTCTGGGAACGCTGGCGACTGAATACGGTCATTTCCCCTAAATTGCTTAACTTGATACTCACCTTCAATTAATTGGTAAATCGAAATAGTTGGTTGTTTAGGATTGCCAATAAAGCGCCTACCACCTAAACCTAAATAGTCTACAATCCAGTATTCAGGTATTCCGACCTCTTCATATTTACCTGCTTTGGTAAAATAGTCATCTCGCCAATTGGTACTTACCACTTCAATTACTAAAGGAATTGATGCCGCTTGGCTTACAGTAGATTCTTTTTTCCACAGAGGTTCATTTACTAAATTAGAGTTATTCAACAACAGTACATCTGGTGAGTAAGCTGCTTCGCTCTGAGTCGGTTTAATGAATGCTGTTTTGGGGATGAAATAAGGTAGTTTTAAACGTTTGTATTCTGTAACTATTTCCCCAACTAAAAATCCAACAATCTGTTCATGTTCGCCTGTGGGAGGGGCCATTTCAACAATTACTCCGTCATGCAGCTCATAGCGTCGTTGTGAGTTTTCTGGATACCAGGCGATAAATTCATCAAATGTTACTTGTTTGGTTAAGGCTTGAGTCATACTTTGCCCTTTTGCTTGATGTCAAATTTGACCCCTCTCCAAACCTCTCCCCGACACGGAGAGAGGCTTAATCAGCGAACTTAGGTTAAACTTTCGCCGCAGCAGTATTTGGTAAATTCACTTTCAATCGCTTAAACATCGCTTCTCGTGCTTGTGTAGCGAGGCTATCGTCAAAAGGTTTTAAGATAATTTCCTGTTGATACTTTAGCCGCAGTGCTGTTTGAATTAACCAATCGGCGACAAAGGGATTTTTCGGTAACAATGGGCCGTGAGAATAAGTAGCGATCGCATTCTGATAAAATGCTCCTTCTGTCCCATCTTCACCATTATTTCCCAAACCGTACACCACTCGCCCTAAAGCTTCCACTTTTCCTAGTTTGGTACGTCCGCCGTGATTTTCAAAGCCTACTAAATATGGTGTGCTACCCGTCATCTCTTTTAAATCTTGCGCCAGACGTGAGGCTGTCACTTCAATTACCAAGTTCCCAATACAGCGCTTAGTATTTTCACCAGGATGCACAGAAACTAAATCGAGTATTCCCAAACCATCAATCCGGTGTCCCAAGCCTGGTTCATAATAATGTCCCAGTAATTGAGGTGAACCACAAGTAAATACTCCTGGTGTACCATTTTCGATTTTGTCACGCATGGCATCAGCTTTTGCACCTTGCAAATCACGCATGACAATCTCTTGCTGACGATCTTGTGCGCCACCACCAACTATGACATCTACAGTTTTAATATCTACGGCTGTGGAATTTTGATCTAGGGGTAACACCTTAACATCGTATCCCCGCCATTGAGCGCGACGTTCTATAGTAATTACATTACCGCGATCGCCATAAGTACTCATCAGCGTCGGATAAAGCCAACCAATTGTTAATTCTAAATTTTGAGAAGTCATATTCATAATTCGTAATTCGTAATTCGTAATTCGTAATTCGATTGGGTGTTGGGAACTGGGGAATGGGAAAAATTTCTCTAATTCCCACTACCCAATTTAAAGAATTTTACGACCAGTAAGAACTTCTCGCACTTCTAACATGGCTGAGTAGGTAGGTAAAATGTGCAGAGTTTCATTCTCTGGTGTATGCTCTAATGCAGTAGCAATCGCTTGTCGTAAATCTTCTTCGACAATTAGATTTAAGTTGCTCTCAAGGGACTTTTGGCTGTAACGTAGACGTAGTGCCATATCGTAGACGCGATCGCCACTCACTACTAAAGTCCCGCCGCGTTCGACTAATTTCTCGGTATCCACGTCCCAAATCCACGATACATCAGTGCCATCGGGTGTGCGATCGTTCAATACTAGCAGTGTGGTTTTATCTGTGCTTTGAGTAACTACGCGAATAGTTTCATTCGTTCCCACAGGATTTTTTGATAACAATATCCGCACCCGTTTACCGTTAATTACTAAATCTTCTGCACGACCAAACGCAGCTTGAAAGGTATTAATAGTATCTCTGATTGTTACTTCATCAACTCCTAACTCAATAGCCGCAGTTGCAGCCGCCAAAGTATTATATTTGTTGTACAAACCAACTAAAATTTGCGACCATTCACTACTTTCTAGAGTCGGTTTACTTTTACTAAAACCACACTTAGGACAAGTAAAATCTCCCAAATGAGACAAATAAACACCCTTGTAATCCAGAGAATGTCCACATTTGGGACAATAAATAGAATCAACAGCGTGAGGAATTGCTTCTAAATAATGTTCTGGTTCATTCAAGCCAAAGAATAACACCCGTTGGGGTAACTGCTGACCAAGGTTGGATAAAGTTGGGTCATCAGCATTAGGAATTACTACCGTTTCTGGTGGTAGGGTAGAAATAACTTTTGTCCAACGCTTACTAATGGTATCTACTTCGCCGTACCTATCAAGTTGGTCGCGGAACAAGTTTAAACAGAGAATGATTCGCGGCTGGAGTGGCGCTAATACTCTTGGTACAATATTTTCATCAACTTCCAAAATGGCGTAATCAGTATTTAGCGTACCTAGTAAGTTGGTGCTTTCTAACAGCGCCGTCATCAAGCCATTTTCCAGATTTGCACCTGTAGAATTATGAGTGACGCGAAAACCCTTGCGTTCTAGTATTGTGCATAAAAGCAGTGCTGTAGTGGTTTTACCGTTAGTACCAGCAATTAAAATCACCCCGTTTTTAACTTGCTGACTCAATAATTGCAAGAGTCTGGGTTCAATGCGACGAGCAATCGAGCCTGGTAATACACTAGCAGCACCCAGACGGAGCGATCGCACTATAAAGGTCACACTCTTGGCCACTGACACCGCGAAACCCAATCGCAGTCTATCTATGAATTGTATTTTGTTTCCCACATCTGTACCCTAGTCTTCTGGCGGTTGCTAATTAAAAGTGCAAATTTAATCTTGTGAGTTTAGCGAATCCTGGCTGAAAAAGCCAGTAATCACAATTTTAGATTTTGGATTGTTGCGCTACTTTAGCTCTGTTTTGACTTCTGCGTAGCGATACCAGCCACTTGCGAGAGATAATCTCAGTAGGCGTTATCTTAAAAAATAGTGCGTGGGCGTAATTACATATCCAGCCCAGTTGGCCGAATTCAGCACAAACTCACAACAAGTAGTAGCTTGCAAGGTTCCTTTTGATGAATAGCACAAAGTTTCTTTTTTTACATAAACAAATTACTAGCTGGCAAAGGTGGTTGTCCAAATGCCTGTTGTTGCTTGTAAGTCTTTTCATTATAAGTATGCAACCTGCATCTGCTGGTCTGAATAATGATTTATATGATGGCAACATCTTTGTCGTTTATGCTGGCAATGGTTCCTTGGTTCCTCCCAGACAGACACTCGCACAGACTTTAGCGGAACATAAACCCGTATTTTTGGCTTTTTATCTGGATGATAGTAGCGATTCCAAAAGATATGCCATTTCCATTTCACGGGTACAGGAATTCTATGGCAGGGTAGCAGAGATTATGCCAATTAATGTAGATACTATCCCGCCTAAAGAGAGCTACGATCCAACAGAACCAGGATATTATTATGCTGGGAGTGTTCCTCAAGTCGTGGTGTTAAATAAATCAGGTGAAGTAGTTTTGAATAAAAAAGGTCAAGTACCTTTTGAAGATATAGACGATCAATTTCGTAAAATCTTTGATTTATTACCACGTACTGAAACAGCACAGCTAAAGCGGCGAGCTTTTAACGAGTTTAGTAGTGAGTTAGCTAAGTAACCTATGGGGTAGACCAAATTGGTCTGCCCTAATTTTTAGTTATATCTGTTACTACATTGCTGCCGATGTCAAAGCATAATGATTAGAAAGTTAATCTATAGTCTATAAGTCTGTAACAACTGACTAATGACTAATGACCAATGACCAATGACCAATGACTAAATAGAGTGTATTCTGATGTCAAAGGTTTACACCACCCAGGAACTAATTCAAATTTTGGCAGCCGAACGCCAAGCTTGCCTCAAAGGAAAACGCTTAAAGTTAGAAATAAAAGTCTCTGGCAATCCTGTAATTGACCAGTTTATCAGCACTGATGGGTTGCAACAGTTTACTGCCTATCAAGATTTTAAAACTGCAATTCACGAGTATCAGAAAGAAAATCGAGTTTCCGGTATTATTTGGCGAGAAGTGACAGTTAAAGGAAAAAACTTGCACTATCCCGAAATAGATACTGAGTTAATTGCCCTCAATGGTGACTTAGAAATATTAAAAGCCGCTAAAAATTCCATCGTAGAATTTTGGTATGAAGTCACTGAAGGGATGGATTTATACTTGAGTTTCAATAATAGTAAACAACACCAACCAATTGCCACATCTGATGTAGAGAGAATTGTTCAAAGAACAGAGTGGGCAAGTTTGTGCAAGTGGGAAAATTCTAGCTTTTTGGAAATGATTTTGCAGTTAGGATGGGGTAAACCAGAAGAAGCTGATTATAAACGAGGAAGACCGCGATCGGGTAGTGAATATATTCATGCAGTCAATCCCGGAAATCGCCCTATTGGTTGATTGATATGTTGGGTAGCAATACTGAAAACCACGACAAAATGACGGATAGAATTGCGTTTATTTTGCTTTCTTAATAAGGCACTCTATCTGTAACAGAAATTTTAACTGTACAGATAAGTAGTAGCATGAAAGTACGCGAAGCGATCAAACGACTAGAAGCTGATGGTTGGTATCTTGCTAGAACTAAAGGTAGTCATCGACAGTTCAAACATCCTGATAAAGCTGGTACTGTAACAGTGGCTGGTAAGCCAAACGTCGATGTGCCAATTGGTACTCTGAAAAATATCTGGAGACAAGCTCAATTGGAGGAAGACTGATGCGTTATACAGTTGTGATTGAAAAGGGAGCAACTAGCTATGGTGCTTATGTCCCTGATTTACCAGGTTGTGTAGCTGTGGGTGAAACTTTAGAAGAAGTCAAGCAGATGATTGCAGAAGCTATTGAATTTCATATAGAAGGAATGCTAGAAGATGGTTTACCTATTCCTAAACCTACAAGCATTGCTCATGAGGTTGAAGTTGCAAACTACAGCAAAATATAATTATAGAAAACTACTAAATTAGTACTAAATAATCCTTCTAGTCTTTTGTCAAATTCGTTTTGAGAATTTGTAGTAAGGATTTTAGTGCTTAGAAAACAAGGACTAAAGCCCTTACTACGAACTTGTAGACAAACGATGCTTATCGACTTTGAACTATAGACTCTTGACTAGAGTTTTCAAGTTCTGGAAATTCTACTTTGGCAGGTTTCCAACCACCTGCCCAAGCAAGGCATAGATGACGGAAGCGATCGCCCCGCACCTCAAAATTCGGATATTGGTCGAAACTCGCACAAGCCGGAGATAGCAACACCACAGGCGCTTGATACTGCTTGGCTAATTCTGCCGATTTGGGAACTGCCCTTTCCATAGTTTCCACGATATGGTATGTATGATACCCCACCTCTCGGAGACGTTTGGCAAATGCAGGTGCAGCAGAACCAATCAATAGCACAGCAGCAGCTTTGGTTTGAATTTGTGCTAGCCAGGCAGTATCATCACCCGCTTTAGCTTCTCCACCAGCAATTAAAATTGCTGGACTGTTAACAGATGCTAAACCAACTTCAGCAGCATCGTAGTTGGTGGCTTTGCTGTCGTTAATGAAATCAATCCCTTCCCATGTGCAGATATGCTCCAAACGATGGGCAACACCAGGAAATTCCCGAACTGCAAGCGCGATCGCATCACGATTAATTCCCGCTAATCTTGCTGTTGCTACTGCCATCAACAGATTTTGCTGGTTATGTTCTCCCACCATTCGCAAACTAGATACTTTCACAATTGGTTCTGGTGCAGAGGTTGCAGTCAATTTTTCCACAACCCAGCCGTCTTCAATGTAAAAGCCTTTTTCGCTAATCAGAAAATCTTTTCCTCTGACACTTGTCCAATAGGCATCAGGCCAAGCACTTAAACCTAGCTGGCTCAAGTAGGCATCATCACCATTGAATACTTGCAACTCCGACTGACGTAATAACTTGGCTTTGATGTTGTAATAGTTCTCTAAAGTCTGATGGCGACTGAGATGATCCGGTGTGAAAGTCGTCCAAACACCGATCCGGGGAGCAAGAGAACTCGAAGACTCTATTTGATAGCTGCTAACTTCCGCAATCACCCAATCAAGTGAGGAGTTAGGAGTTAGGAGTGAGGAGTTAGGAGTTAAGAGTGAGGAATTATCAAATGCTTCCCCTACTCCCCCTGCTCCCTGCTCCCTGCTCCCTGTTCCCTGGGATAGGGCAACTTCACAAGCGGCGTAGCCAATATTACCGCAGGCGGGTGCATTTAATTCTGCTGCTTGGAAAATGGCAGCAATTAAAGCTGTGGTAGTAGTTTTGCCATTAGTGCCGGTAATTCCTACCCAAGGTAGCGATTGTAAATTTCGCCAAGCGAGTTCCATTTCGCCAATGGTTTCAATACCTAGTTGGCGTGCCTCAACTAATACGGGAATATCCCAAGGCACGCCAGGACTAACGACTATTAATTGGGGTAAATTAGCACCATTCAATTCTAGGGATTGTCCTAGTTTCACGGTTATTTGCTCGGCAGCGAGTTCTTGTTGTTGTTCTAGGAGGGTTTTGGAGGTGTTGCGATCGCTCAGCTCTACCTCCCAACCTTCCCGTTTCAACAATCTCGCCGCAGCAACACCGGACTTTCCCAATCCAATAACAGTAGCTTTGGACATAGATTGCAGCAGAGTGTCCCTGGTTAAGCACTCCCTATAGTAGCGTTTCTTGGCAAAAATTACACAAGTTTTTGTTGACCTACGCTACAGATTTTTGACGATCGCACCGAAGTCAGCTAAAACACGGGCATGATTGCGAACTAATCCCAGAAGATGTAGTCGATTACGCTTGATTTCTGGATCGGAGTCCATAACTAAAACGCTATCTGGGCCATCAAAGAAGTTACTAACTGCCGGAGCAATTTTTGTGAGTGCTGCTACTAACAGTTGATAATTTCGGGTTTGCTGTGCTGCTTGAGTTTGCGGCACTGATTCGATTAGCGCATTATACAAAGCTGCCTCAGAGGGCTTTTGGAATAGTTCTTGACGAACCACGGTTGTTGGTTCTAGCTGTTTTGTATCCAAATCACCTTGGGCGGCTAATCGCGTGGAACGGTTAACGGTTTCGTAGATGTTATCTAAGGTACTATCGTTGCGGATTTGTTGTAAGTATAAGGCGCGATCGCGGACATCCAATAAATCTTTTAACGTCCGTTCTGTGTATTCTGGGTCATTTTCTCCCAAAACTGCATTTACCAAGTCGTAATCAATCTGCTTTTCTTCTTGTAGTAAAGTGCGGATGCGTTGCAAGAAAAACTCTTGTAATGCTGTGGTTAATGATGCTCGATCTTTGTGATATTTGGCTGCAAAGTCTGTTGCTATTTCCTTCAATAAATCATCTAAATTTATTGGCAGATTATCAAACCAAACAATTTTAACTACAGCATTAGCAGCACGGCGCAAGGCAAAGGGATCGGAGGAACCGGAAGGAATTAAACCTAAACCAAAGATACTCACTAAAGTATCTAATCTATCTGCCAAACCAACAATTTTACCCGTGAGTGTTTCCGGTAAGACATCACCGGCTCCCTTTGGCAAATAATGTTGATAAATTGCCTTTGCTACTTCCGCATCTTCACCACTGGCTAAGGCATATTTTTCTCCCATAATGCCTTGCAATTCGGGGAATTCATACACCATTTGTGTCACCAAATCTGCTTTACATAATAAAGCAGCACGTTGGATTCTTTGGCTTTGATCTTCCGCTAATTCTAATTGACTGCTAATTTGCTCGGCAATTTGAACTATTCTATCTACCTTGGCACGCACCGAACCCAATTCTTCTTGGAAAGTGACTTTTTCTAACTGGGGTAAAAAGCTATCTATTGGCTTAGTTAAATCAGCTTCGTAGAAAAATCTGCCATCAGCTAATCTGGCACGAATTACCCTTTCATTCCCGACTGCAACAATATCTGATTTCTTGGGATCGCCGTTAGAAATAGTGATGAAGTTAGGCAATAATTCTTGCTCAAAACTCCCTGGTTTGAATACAGGAAAATAACGTTGATGAGTAACCATCACTTCAGTAATTACCTCAGTTGGTAATTCCAAAAATTCTGGTTCAAATTTACCAACAACTGCGGAAGGATATTCTACAAGGTTGGTTACTTCCGCTAACAAATCGGGGTAAATTACTGTATACCCGCCTAAATTCTCTGCGACTACATTTACTTGCTCTTTAATCAGATTTACCCGTTCTTCTGGGTCAACGGTGACATAAGCAGACTTGAGGGCGGTAACATAATCAGTAGCTTGGGCAATTGTCACAGGTTCAGGATGCAAGACCCGATGACCTTGAGAAATGCGATCGCTCTGAATCGTTTTAGAACCATTCACTAATTCTAGAGGCAGCACCGTCTCATCTAACAAAGCTACCAGCCAACGAATTGGTCGGGAAAATCTTGCATCCCCATTCCCCCAACGCATCAACCGCTTACCTTCTAACCCCCAAATCCACTGGGGAACAAGTTCTGTCAAAATTTCCGCCACAGGACGACCGGGAATTCTTTTTTGCACAAAGACAAATTCCCCTTTGTCAGTAGGGCGAACTGACAGCGCATCCAGTTCCACACCTTGCTTTTTGGCAAAGCCTGCTGCTGCTGCTGTCGGCTGACCATCTTTAAAGGCCGCTTGGGCGGGGGGCCCTTTAATTTCTTCTTCTCGATCTGGTTGCTGCGATGGTAGCCCTGTAATCAATACTGCCAGCCGCCGGGGAGTACCGTACACCTGGACACTTTCGCCCTTGAGACTGTTTGCTTCCAGGCTTTGGGGAATGCGTTCCTGCCATTGCACTAAAGCATCACTGAGAAAACTTGCAGGTAGTTCTTCTGTACCAACTTCTAATAGAAACCCAGGCATATAATACTGTTTTCAACTTTGCGTAGCTCAACTTTATCAGTTATTCTCAGGCGATCGCCTTAGTGGTGCAGAAAAGGCTTGAAACGTAGATATTAGGTAGGATTTAAAAACAGACAGAGGTTTGAGCTTTTTACAATTGGGTTTACGTGAGATTAAACGACTGTGTTATCAATGTCTGCCGATTCCCACCTTTGCCTCTTTACTCGAAGGAGTCATATACCGAGCTGTGCCTCACTTAAAAAACGGGAGCAATTACAGACCAGGGTTGAGTTCTCTAAAGTCACTGTTTTCTCTACTTAAAACTCAAAAAAGTTTTCTGCACCACTAAGTCCCCTCCCTCAGAATTATTATCATTATTGTACTTGGTGATTTTATTCCTTGGAAGTCCCTAACCCTAGTCGTGCAGAGAAATACTGGCGGTATAATTGGCAGCGAGGCTCAACTTCATTGCCAGACAGTTGCACCAATCCCATACTCTGTAACTTATAAGCAGATAAAGGTTCTAATTGCACACGGCTAGGGGAAGTGATGACTTTTTGAAATGCGATCGCTAAAACTGGATTGTCTTGTAAATTTAACCAAAATTCCCGCAAGTGGTTACTATAAATGCCGGACTCTGTAGCTGCTGCTGCTAAAAGGTCTTCTCTGGTGACATCGGGATGACTTTTGAGATAGGCAAACGCTTGCTTTAAAAGGTAAGGATGCCCTCCCACTAGACTCATTAATAGCTCGACCCAGGTGGATTCGTTTTCTAGTCCATATTGTTGAGAAAAGTCTTGTGCTTGTTCCCGGGTAAATTCTGATAGTTCAATTAGCAAGCCAACATTAAAGGGAGATTGATTAATATTGAGCCGGATATAAACGTCAGTGGAATGGGCAAGAACTAAGCGCAGTTTCTTCCAGTTTTGCCGACTTCTTGCCTTCTCATACCAAGACCGCAATAGCCCAAAAAAGTCCTCATAAATTTCTGGATAGGGAAACAGTAAATCAACATCATCTAAACAGAGTATGAGAGGACTGTCTGCCTGAGCCAAGAGATATTCTTCAAAATAGCTGGTACAACTGACTTTACTTCCCATTCCCGCCTCATCCCAATAGTCTTCTAACTGATTTGGTACGCCTAATTCTCGACTGAGGTTAATCCCAAACCAGCGCAAGAATTTATCAAGATTACTAAAATGAGTTTTGCGATCGGCAAGTTCCAAGCTTAGACTCACGGTCTGATAGTTGTGAGCAGCAACTTGAGTTAAGATTCGGTTAATTAAGGAGGTTTTTCCCATCAAGTTGGGGGCTTTAATCCGAATCAGAGAACCAGGTTGTAAAAGAGTTTCATAGCAAATAGATTCAATGGGAGGTCGTTCAATATAGCAATCGGGAATTAACGTGTCTAGGGTGGCATCGTTAATCTTTGTTTGGAGAAAACTTGGAACTATTTCTGGTGAGTCTTCGCTATCACTCAAAGTTTGATTAGTTTTTTCGCTTTCAGAGATAAGCTGTTGTTCATAATAACGTTTTAACGCTTCTTTTAAATTACCTTTTTTCACCTTTTCTCCCAATGCTTTAGAGAGTATTTTCCATAGTTTTGGAGCAACATCTTGACTAATATAACTGGTTGCGTATTGATGTTTGGCTGCCATCTGATCGTATTCTTCTCGATCCCATGCTCCTTGAATGACAATAATTTCTACATCATTCAAATTTCTTTTTGTTTGTAATAAAAAGGCTTGATTGGCAATTTTAATAGCTGTTTGAAAGTCAAAGCTTTTCATATTAAAACTTAATATTAAATATTTTCTTAGAAAAGAATAAAAAACTCCATAACCCTTAAAACTTGATTTTACCTGACTTGATATTAAATTTGCTTCAAATGAGTATTTCGAGTTCTAATATGGTAAGATTCTAAACCTAGTATGGAGTTGGTAGGTTTCTCACAACCTCCAAAAGAATGCCTTATGTTTATTAAGGAGGGCCTACTCTATCAAGTCGGGGGGAGTTTACCGGCTGATGCACTTACATATATAGAGCGACAAGCCGATGCATCTTTATATGAAAACTTAAAATCGGGACAATTCTGTTATGTTCTCAATTCCCGGCAAATGGGCAAATCTAGCTTGCGGGTACGCATCATGCAGCGATTACAAACTGAAGGATTTGCTTGCGCCGATATTGATTTAACAGAAATTGGTAGCCAGAAAATTACCCCAGAACAATGGTATCTCGGATTTATCAAAACTCTGACTAGCTGTTTTTCAGTTTCTTTGTCACAACGGGGCAAATTGTCGGCGTGGTGGCATCAAGAAGACTGTTTATCACCTCTGCAACGATTGAGTGGTTTTATTGAAGAAATTTTATTAAAAGAAATCGAGCAAAACATTGTTATCTTTATCGATGAAATTGATAGCGTTATTAGCCTTAACTTTCCAGCCGATGATTTCTTTGCCTTCATCCGCGCCTGTTACAATCGACGGGCCGATCGTCTGGTTTATAATCGTCTAACCTTTGTATTATTGGGAGTTGCAACGCCTGGGGATCTTATTGCAGATAAGAGCCGCACTCCGTTTAATATTGGTCATGGGATTCAGCTAGAGGGGTTTAAATGGTCAGAAATTACCCCCTTAGTTCAAGGATTAGCCAACAAGATAGAGAATCGGCAGACGGTAATGAAAGAAATTGTGGAATGGACAGGGGGACAGCCCTTTCTCACACAAAAGTTGTGTCGGCTAATTTTGGTTTCTCCCGTTTACCTAACCGCAGGCAGTGAAGCCGAGTTGATTGGGCAAATTGTGCGATCGCATCTCATTGAAAATTGGGAATATCAAGACAATCCAGAACATCTAAGAACCATCCGCGATCGCCTACTTTGCAATGAGCAGCGTGCTAGTCGTCTACTGGGACTATATCAACAAATATTAGAGCAGGAAGTTGCTGCCGATGACAGTTCCGAACAGATGGAATTGCGGCTGACAGGACTGGTAGTTAAGCAACAAGGCTTTCTCAAAGTTTATAACCATATTTATCGCATTGTTTTCGATCGTGATTGGGTAGAACAGCAATTAGCTTCTCTGCGTCCCTACTGTGAAGGATTTACTGCTTGGTTAGAATCAAATTACCAAGATGAATCACGCCTGCTGCGGGGTCAAGCATTGCAAGAGGCGCAAAGCTGGTCAGTGGGCAAAAGTTTAAGTGATTTGGATTATCAGTTTTTGGCACAGAGCGAAGATTGCGATCGCCAAGAAGTGCAACAAGCCCTAGAAGCAGCAAGACTCAAGGAAGTGGAAGCCCGTTTGAGTGCTGAGAAAAAAACAGCTAAACTCCAGCGATTTCTGCTAGGGGCAGTCAGTATTGCCCTAGTAGTTTCCTCCGGGTTAGGGGTGACAGCTTTCTTGCAGTATCGCAAAGCACTTAAAAGCGAGATTGGGGCGATCGTTCAATCCTCAGAAGCCCTTTTTGTTTCCAATCAACGTTTAGACGCACTGGTAGAAGCTATTAAGGCGAAGCAAAAACTGCTTTCATTCGGTAAGGCAGATGCATATTTAACCGAACAGGTAGAAAAATCTTTACGGCAGGCAGTCTATGGGGCAGTTGAGTACAACCGCTTGTCAGGGCATAGTGTTGAGGTTTACGCCGTTGATTTCAGCCCCGATGGGAAATTAATTGCTTCGGGAGGTGGGGACAGTCTAGTTAAACTCTGGAAGTCCGATGGAACTTTACTGAAAAACCTAACAGGACATGACTCTGAGATTTACGTCATTACTTTCAGCCCCGATGGTCAGATTATTGCCTCAGGAAGCTCAGACAACACCTTCAAGCTCTGGAAGCCCGATGGAACTTTGCTCAAAACCGTCAAGGGGCATAGTGCTGCCGTTTGGGGCATTTCTTTTAGCCACGATAGTCGTTTAATTGCCTCATCAAGTGCAGATGGAACGGTCAAAGTTTGGCAGAGGGATGGCACTTTACTGCAAACTCTTAAAGGGCATCGCGCTAGCGTCGTCGCAGTTGCCATTAGTCCCGATAGCCGTTTAATTGCCTCCTCAAGTGTGGATGGAACGGTGAAACTCTGGCGGCGAAAAGGTGCAAACAGCTCTTACACAGCCTATAAAACCCTAACAGGGCATACTAGTGGCACTACGATTTATGCTGTAGCTTTCAGCCCCGACAGCAGTTTAATTGCCTCAGCAGGACAAGACAAGACGATTAAACTCTGGAAACGAAATAACGCGGGTGAGTTTGAAAACCATCCATACAAAAGCCTAGAGGGACACAGTAGCCCTATTTGGGGGATACATTTTAGTCTTGATGGGTCTTTTATTGCTTCAGGAAGTGTGGACAACACGACTAAACTCTGGAGTCTGGATGGGAGATTGCTAAAAACCTTAGAAGGGCATAGCTCTATAGTTTGGGGAGTTTCCATTGCTCCTGATAGTAATGCGATCGCTTCCGCGAGTTACGACAAAACTGTGAGACTTTATAAGAAGAATACCCCCCTGCTCCGCACCTTAACTCAAAAGACTGATTCATTTACAAGAGCCATTTTCAGCCCTAATGGGTCTTTTATTGCCTCAACCAGTGTGGATGGAACAGTTAAACTCTGGAAAACAGACGGTACATTGCTTCATACCTTAACAGGTCATCGTTCTGAGATTTGGGGAGCTGCCTTCAGCCCCGACGGCAAAACTATTGCCTCGGCGAGTTTGGACAAAACAATAAAACTCTGGAACGCTTCAGACGGTAAGTTGCTTCGTACTCTAACAGGTCATAGCGATGGAGTTTGGAGAGTTGCCTTCAGCCCCGACAGCAAGACGATTGCCTCATCAAGCGTGGACAAGACAGTTAAACTCTGGAACGTTGCAGACGGCAAATTACTTCGCACCTTCACGGGTCATAAAACTATGGTTTGGGGAGTTGCTTTCAGCCCTGACGGCAAAACTGTTGCCTCGGCGAGCCAGAACAACACCGTTAAACTCTGGAACGCTGCTGATGGCAAGTTAGTTCATACCCTAACGCAGGGTTACGGAGATTGGGTTTGGGGAGTTGCCTTCAGCCCTGACGGCAAGACTATTGCTTCGGGGAGTGTCAACACGGTCACACTCTGGAATCCTATTAATGGCAAGTTGCTTCGCTCGCTCAAAGGTCATAACGGTGCGGTATACGAAGTTGCTTTCAGCCCCGACAGTAAAATGATTGCCACGGCAAGTCTGGACAAGACAGTTAAACTCTGGCAATTAGATGGTACATTGCTGCGTACTTTAAATCTTCATAGCTCTGGGGTTTCTGGAATTGATTTTAGTCCTGACGGGAAAACACTTGCCTCGGCTTCTTTAGACAAGAGCATCATTCTCTGGAATTTGGAGCAGGTTCTCAATCTCGACTTATTGGCTTATGGTTGCAATTGGGTAGGCGATTATTTACGGACGAATATTGGGGTGAAAGAGAGCGATCGCCATCTTTGCGATCGGATACACCTCGATCCAATCTCCAGACAAACACATAAATAAAGACTGCCAGAGCTATTTATAAAATATTTGCGTATTTTATCCGTAGTATTTTTTGGGATTTTATTACGTAATTTTTCTGAGGCGATCGCTGTAATTACAGAAATCTGAGGTAATACCCACCTGAATTTACCTGAATTTACCTGAATTCTATTTCTTTCTTATACTCCTGAATTTAACTGAACTATTTCATTGAATTATCCAAGATACTGACATTATGAGCGGTCAAAGACAAGCTAAAACTTCAGCCCAAGTGCGTAGTTTACCGTCGCAGACATCGCGTCAAAACCTAGTCTCTTAAACAAGGAAAAACAATATGTCTACTCAAACAAATTCCGTAACTTCAAAAAAAAGCGAATTATTATTTAACGAACTCATTGAACTAACCGAGGAAGAAGCACTCTCCAACCCAAATTGGTCAAACTGGGGAATTTTATTGTCACAAGAAGAAGAAAATTGTATAAGAGGTGGAATGAGTGGAGATAAGGGTATACAGTGGTTTGAGAATAGAGGAATAATCGTACACAGTATTGAAGGAGCAAGGAAAGGATAAGAGCTTTTTAAAATACACGTAAATCATAAGTGTAAATCATACCTCACTCATGAAACTTACGTTAAACGCTCTGTTAACGCTCTTTTATTACTCTGAAAAAATAAAATATTTGTAGGTTGGGTTGAACTTTAGTGTTACCCAACAAAATCAAGGATTATTAGTGTTGAGTTTCGTTCCTCAAGCCAACCTACGCCTAACATTATGAGCGGTCAAAGACAAGCTGAAACTTCAGCCACAGTGCGTAATTTACCGCACTTCGGCAAGGCTCAGTGACCACCCTAGGCATCGCATTTAGTTCTTCCTTAGACGATTTCCGAAATCTACGACAGACAAGCTTAAACCTAAGCTAAACAGCAAAGATATAACGCACAAACATTCAACATGATGACGGTTGGCACAATTTTAAGACCAACATCATTGATGTATCCAGTGCTTCTCAAATCTTCAGACTTGACCGCAAAGACCTGCTCTAATCAGGTCTGGTTCAACTGTCTCTTAATTTTTCCTTTTCGCTTCCTCACGAGAAAGCGATGAAGTAATTTCTTTAACCTCTAATTTAAGGAGACGCTCACTATGGCAGTCATTAACGGTACTAATGGTAATGACACACTGATTGGTAGATTTGACCTTCCTGTATTATTTTTTGATTTTCCTGATACCATCAATGGGCTGGACGGTAATGATAGTCTCACTGGTCTTGGCACCAATGATACACTCAATGGGGACACAGGTGATGACACACTCAACGGTGGTGCGGGCAACGATATCCTCAACGGCGGTGCAGGCAACGACTCGCTCATCGGCGGCACTGGCAGGGATACGCTCAACGGTGGTAACGACAACGACATCATCCGTTCGGACGCCGACGGTGGTACTTATCGTGGTGATGCTGGCAACGACGTGATGTTCTCAGCGATCGGCAACGAGATCATGGACGGTGGTACGGGGGTTGACCAGATCGACCATACTGCCTTCTCTGGGGACTATGTTTTCAACATGACAACCGGTCTGACGAACTCTAGTGGTGAAAGCTACATCAACTTCGAGAACGCCATCATGGGCGCCGGGAATGACAATGTTACGGGAAGCGCCTCTGGCAACAGGATCAATGGCGGCGCAGGGAATGACACCCTTAACGGTGGTGCGGGCAACGATATCCTCAGCGGTGGTGCAGGCAACGACTCGCTTAACGGCGGCGTGGGCAACGATATCCTCCAGGGCGACAATATCTTCTCCGGCGCTACACGCAGTCAAATAGATGTGTTGACGAGCGGTAGTAGCGGCGATCAAGATACCTTCGTACTGGGCACGGCAGGCTTTTTTAGCTCGATCCTCTATGACTCAGCAGGCAATGCTGATTTCGCTCTAATTACTGATTTTGACCTCATGGATTTTACAGGGGAACCAGCAAATGAGGTAGATCGAATCCAGCTTAAAGGGACAGCAGCTGACTATCGGTTAGCAAATAATGTTAGCGCAGGAGGATTTTTAGGAGTGGGTATTTTTGACAAAAACTCAACCAGCGCTATATCTGATGACGATCTGATTGGCCTTGTCCAAAGAGTTAATGCAGGCGGTAATTCTGGGCAATTAAGCCTAAATGACCCAACTCAGTTTGTGTTCGTATAATCAATCCCTGTTTTGTCATTCTCGCAAAACAATAATCGAAGCCGAATTCTGAGACTTTGATTTAATCCAGGTTCGAGACTTGATTTTCTAACAGAAACTAAAAATTGACACGATGTTCTAATTAAGGATCGTCGAACAGTCGAGGGAGATGCAAACTAAGTTTACCCCTCCCTCTTTCTCTTTGAGGTTGCTAAACCTAAACATAACATTGCGATCGCAACTCCAAAATTACCCTACCACGTAGAAATAACATTCAGTAGACGCAAAAATTTTGCCTACATCAATCGGGAAGTTCAATCTGAAATTGGGAAGTCTTGGATTGGAGCGATTATGTACGGTCTTTTAACCGTGATTTAGCACTCAACGAATTGCACGCTCATTTCACCCCATCTAGATAAGGATATAGCTTAATATGAATTTTTCTTTAAAAAGCCGTCGGCGATTTATGCAGTTAATGGGCATGGGTTCAGTCGCAGTAATTCTGGCTGATTTATTCCCAAATCAACGGGTAAATGGTTACACTATCAACGGTCAAGACACAGATGCTGTTATCTGGGAAAGTCAAAAGGGTTATAAGTCTTCGGAACTACAAGCCATTGATCAAACCGTGGCTGAGTATATGCAAAATTATGATGTTCCCGGTCTTTCCTTCGCTATTGCTAAAGATGAGCGCTTTGTCTTATCCAAAAGCTACGGCTTGGCTGACAAATCGACAGGTGAAAAAGTCACACCGCGTCACCGCTTCCGCATTGCCAGTGTATCAAAACCAATTACCGCGATCGCCATTATGAAACTGGTAGAACTAGGCCAGCTACAATTAAGCGATCGCATTTTCGGTGAAGATGGCATCTTACGCACTACCTACGGCACAACCCCTTATAATACCAATATCGAAAACATCACCGTAGAACATTTACTTACCCATTTGGGTGGCGGTTGGCCTAATGATAATTCTGACCCGATGTTTGCTAATCCCTTCATGAACCATACCCAACTAATTAGTTGGGTATTAGATAACCGTCCTTTAGATAATGTACCAGGGACTACATATGCTTACTCTAATTTTGGTTTCTGTGTTTTGGGGCGGGTAATCGAACAGCTGACAGGGCAAACCTACGAAAATTATGTCAAAACTAATATTCTCAAACCATCCGGTATCACCGATATGGAAATTGGCGGTGATACCCTAAACGAGAAAAAAGCCAATGAAGTTACCTATTACGGTCAAGATGGTGAAAATCCCTACGATCTGAAAATAGCACGGATGGATGCTCACGGCGGTTGGATTGCTAAACCTAGTGACCTAGTACGGTTGGCAGTGCGGGTAGATGGTTTGAATTCCAAACCTGATATTCTTAGTGCTAATGCGATCGCTACTATGTATCAAGGCTCAAGTGTCAACCCTGGATACGCTAAAGGATGGTTAATAAATACAGCCAATAACCGTTGGCACGACGGCAGTTTACCGGGAGAACAAGCATTACTAGTCAATACCAGCGATGGTTTCTCGTGGGCAGTGCTAGTTAATACCCGCAGTCCAAAACCAGACTTCGGTTTACACCTCGACCAACTCATGTGGAACATTAGAAGCAAAGTTCCTAATTGGTAATCCATCTAGACCTGACAACCATTAGTAGATTTAGTTTCTGCTCCTGGACAATCTTGGTCGGGTCGAATTGTTTGTTTTAAATTCTACGAGAAACATGGCGTTGTGCTTATTATCATCTAAACCCTTCATTCTTCTCATCACCAAACTGGAGTAATAGTTATGGTGAAAGTCTCCTGAAAGGTTAGATGAAAACCACTCACTATACCGTCATTAGTAGTTCGGCAGCTTTTACAACAACAGTAGTTTGGCAGCTGTTATACCAACTCCCACCCAACCCCCATCGACTTTTTTACGAACGGTTTTATCTAAATCTTGTAAAACTTCAGGTGTACTAATACCAGTTAAATCTTTAAACCAGCCTCCCCCAGATATTGTTTCCTGTTCGCTAACATTAATATCGGTAAAAAGTGGTAAGTCTTTCATAGTTTTCTCCTTCAATTGGGTTACTAATTGCAAAGTAATTCCTAAGTTTGGTTGACGGCCACCAGCCAAAAACATCACATTTAAAAAACTGGGATGCTCTTCACAATCACTCTTTACGATAGGTTTTTACCTTTATGCACTTAGAGAATAAAAGTTTCTAAATTCTAATTCCCAAATCTCTAGTAATAAGTAATTGAGTTAAGTAATTGAGTAACTTATTCCTCTAACTCAATTTGCTCAAACGCTTGCTCTACTGTGCCTAAACCAGTGCGCTGAAACATTCATGGCATTCTCCAATTCTGCTGCCGCCACTGTCCGCTTCACCAATAGTCTAGCAACCGATTCAATCCAACCCATCCATTAATAGCTCAGACATCTCCAGTTGATCGCGATTGCGATTATCGTCGTAAATTTGGAGCGTATTTAATTTAGCGTGTATGCTGAGTTTTTGTGCTTTGCGGACGTTGCCATCAGTCTTTTCAAGTACAGCTTATTACTTGTTTTGGGCGTAAGCTCAACTGAGAGTATTTCCTTTTCACGATCGCCCAAGTATTGGGAATTTTCACAAAGGGATATGCGATTTTTGGTGCTATATCAGGAAAATTGGCTAGTCTTCATACCGAAGAATTGTTCATTAATTCTCTTAGTTGCGATCTGGGAAAAGGCATAAGCCCCAATAAAAAAATCCGGCAGGAGAGTAGTGAAGGCACGATTTTTCCCGAAATCGGGAAAGGCGATCGCAGACTAACTAATCACACACAACGGATAAAGAGCCACTAGCTCCCGTGAACAAGCTCCAAGGCAGAATGCATCAGGAAGCTTCGTCGTGGCTGGCTAACTGTTTTCCATTAGACGAAGATATTAGCATCAAGGACTAGACTTGTCGCAGTGAAATTATTCAAAGTTGCCAAGGTGTTAAAACCGTCAGCACCACCATTAGAGTCAATCTGAATTTTGGTAGAAGCACCAGATTGTACAAATTGTAGATAGCCATCGGTAATCGGATTGCTGCCACTGTATCCTAAACTCGCGAACAGTTTACTCAAGACTAACCGATCTTGATTCTGATTAAAGTCAGTGATAGCATCACCTCTAGTACCCTTGTCACTTAAAGCTTGGTAAACAAACTGGTCGTGACCTGCACCGCCAGTGAGAATATCGTTGCCAGCGCTACCGATGAGGATGTCATTACCGCCGCCGCCATTGAGGATGTCATTACCGCAACCGCCGTTGAGGGTATCATTGCCGCAACCGCCGTTGAGGGTGTCATTGCCATTCAATCCATTAATTTTGTCATCACCCAGAGTACCAACAAGTTTATCCTTGCTATTGGTACCGTTAATGATGTTAAAAGTCTTTGACTGGAAAAGAAACACACTACCACTGTTACTTCCTCCTCGATCGTCTTGTGGCGCACCGATTAACAAGTTATTTGCTTCGATAGCCACACTAGCACCAAACAAGTCATCTTCAGCCGGACTGAGATCGAAAAAGCTCTGGATAAGATTGCCGCTAACGGCATCGAACAGGTAGGCAGCACCACCGTTGGTTGCTGCTGTATCGTCACGAACTGAGCCGATCAACACTTGATCTCCGTCGATCGCTACTGAGCGACCAAACAAGTCACCCTCATTCGCATTAGGGCTGAAAAAACTTTGGAGCAGATTGCCGCTAACGACATCGAACAGGTAGGCAGCACCACTGCTGTTTCCAAATCTGTCTTCCCCTGTCGCGCCAATGAGAACTTTGTTGCCGTCGATAGCTACTGCTCCACCGAAGAAGTCCATAGCATCAGGGCTAGGGTTGAGAAAGGTTTGAAGTAAGTTGCCATTAGTATCGAACAAGTAGGCACTACCGCTCTTGTTTCTGCCACTACTGCCTCCCGAAGCGCCGACAAGAACTTTGTTTCCGTCGATAGCTACTGGCTCACCGAAAAAGTCCTCAACACTTGGATTAGGAGGGAAAAAGCTTTGGCTATTTTTGCCACTGACGGCATCAAATAAAAAGGCTGCGCCACTGACACTTGCAAATGTGTTGTTCTGTACATCGCCGACAAGAACTTTGTTTCCGTCAAGGGCTACTGCCGAACCTAAAATAATTGAGTTTGAGTAAGAAAAGGTCTGGATTAGCTTGCCGCTATCAGCGTTGAACAATAAGGCAGCACCATTGCTTCCAAAGTCACTCTCTCCTGTTGCACCGATTAGCACTTTATTACCGTCAATGGCTACTGCGGTTCCGAAGGTGTCACTGCTATTTAATTGCGGGTAGAAAAAAGTTTTGGTTAGGTTCCCACTGACAGTATTAAATAGATAGGCAGCACCACTGCCGTTTCCAAATGTCTCATCATAGCGTGCGCCTACAAGAACTTTGTCCCCAGAGATAGCTATTTCACTACCGAAAGCATCGGTAGAAGAATCATTAGATATAGCTGGGTTAGGGTTAACGAAGGTTTGTGTAAGGTTAAAGATGGTATGAAAATACGAATTGGTCATTGATATCACCTAATTACGAGCAAAGTTAATTTTTATCTTACCGTTCGCGTAATCGAGGATGGATTTGATGAAACCAAGGAGGGGAAAAGGCGTAAGCCCAGTAAAAAAAACTGCCGAATGGAGAGAAACAGGCACGATTTTTTCCCAAATTTGGGAAAAGCGATCGTCTACGGTGCGATAAATTCAGCTTCAGGAATCGCACACTTGTAGGTTTGTAAATGTCTTGATTGCAGGTTTGAGCGATTAGTATTGCAGGTCGCTACAGTTAAGCCAGAGTGGATTGCATACAAAGAAGCATAGACGCAGAGGGGTTTGTCGTCAGACATCACTACAGACTTGACATTTTATGCAAAACTTTATAAAACAAGTGCTTCTCTTCATAGATTCATTACATTACATACCGTATTTTATGCGGTATTTACGGATATATATTTCTATCGTAAGCTTAGTGTTGATTGATGCACTGATATATGCATCATGACAATCAATTTCGGAGTTATGACCATGAAGAATATTTTCGCCAAAATCACCGCGATCGCAACACTGGTTGCTGCGATCGCTACTAGTGCTAACAACCCAGCCCAAGCTATTGAATTAAACTTTAACTGGCAAGGTGATGCTGGTTACTCAGCAACAGGTTCATTCAGCTACGACGAAACTACAGCACCAACAATCATTTCAGAACTTGGTAGTGGAGCCACCAACTTTTTACAATCCTTGAATGTCTCCTTCTTAGATCCATCTAAAAATCTTCTGGGAACCTATAACACCGTTAGTGGTGGAGTTTCAGAATCTAGCTTCTTTGCTTTCAACTTTGATACTTCCACTCAGACATTATTTGGCCCCTTTGATGTCGCCGGAGGAACGGGTGTAATTGGAGAATATTTCTTCCAGGGAACGGTTGGCGACTCTTTGCAATTACGTCAGGATGTCGATCAACAGGGAACGTCAACAACACTAGATCAAAATTCTGGTTCTATTCAAGTATCCAAAGTCCCTGAACCTTCTTCTCTCTTGGGTTTGCTAGCATTTTCTGGGTTGGGTATAGCTTCAACTTTCAAGAAAAAGCAAGCCTCTTACTAGAAATTAGGGCTTTCTAGTCAGAGGTTGCCAAATTTACTGAATCTCTATTCTAGCCCTACTAGTTCAGTTAACTAGTGGGGTTATCATATAACCTCATTAAAATATGAGGGAAAAAGAATGTAAAGACTTAGCACCGCTAAGTCTTTACAAGGATTCTGGATAACGCATATTTAATTTCACCAAATGTCTATTAGTTTGTCATCAACACTTTTACAAAGCTCAGGGCTGAGTGAAATTAATTTTACTTTTACCCCAGCATTTATGACTTAGCACCCAACACTGTTTTGGTCAGTGCCTTTGAACTAATCAAAAAATTGGATTTTGCTTAATGAATACAATACTGATAACTTGGTTAAAAATACTTCATGTGCCAGTTGAAAAGGCGGAATGAGGGTTATATGCATAACAGTGAATATAATGTTACAATTTTCCAAGTATAAATTTAGGCATTAGTTCGGAAATAAACAGACCAACTATTGTCATAATCACCAAAAAATAAAGTTTATATTTATCAATATTCTAACCTGTTTATACAAAGTCATATTTTGATTTTTAAGTATTTTATGCTGGACAAAAATTATCTTTTGAAAACCACAAAGAAAAATTCTAACCAATGTTTAACACATTTTTTTTAATCAAACAATTTAACCAGTCAAAATACAGCATTTGTAAATAAATGAGGTAACAAAATGCAGGGATACAAATCCGATATAAATAGTTTCTATCTCTGCCTACTGCTTCCAAATTGGTAGCTTTGTACTTCATGCAAAAAAAAATCTGTAAATAATAAAAATAGCAGCCCTACTGGCTATTGATAAGTAATTCGATCGTCTCATGCTATCTTCACAAAATTCACAAATAATTCATGCATATTCTGATTTATTCCTACAACTATCATCCAGAGCCAATTGGAATTGCTCCGTTAATGACTGAATTGGCAGAAGGACTAGTCAAGCGAGGTCATAAAGTGCGAGTGATTACGGGAATGCCCAACTATCCTCAGCGCGAAATTTATGATGGGTATCAGAATAAATGGTATCTTACCGAACAAAAAAATGGCGTGACTATTCAGCGAAGTTACGTCCGAATTAAGTCTAAACCTAACCTCGTGGATCGGCTGTTGCTGGAGTTGAGCTTTGTTTTCACGAGCTTACCCCAAGCCTTTAAAGGTGGGCGGCCAGATGTGATTATCTTAACAGTTCCGCCGCTACTAGGTACGTTGCCAGCAACAACATTGGGCTGGTTATACAACTGCCCAGTAGTTCTAAATGTGCAAGATATTTTACCAGAAGCGGCTGTGCGTATCGGGCTATTAAAAAACAAGTGGATGATCCGAACTCTTGCAGCTTTAGAGAAATTTGCATATCGGAGTGCACACACTATTAGTGTGATCGCTGATGGGTTTCGTGAGAATTTAGTAAATAAGGGAGTACCTGTTAATAAAATCGTTTGTATTCCCAATTGGGTAAATATAAATTTCATTCGCCCGTTACCGAAACAGAGCAACTCCTGGATATCTAACCATCAACTAAATGGGAAATTTGTAGTACTTTATTCAGGCAACATTGCTCTAACGCAAGGTTTAGAGACAGTAATAGAAGCAGCCGTTTGTTTACGTCATATTAAAGATATTGTCTTTGTTATTGTTGGCGAATCAACAGCATTGCAAAGGTTGCAGGAATATTGTCTATCAAATGGAGCAGATAATGTTTTGCTACTACCGTTACAGCCGCGAGAAAAACTACCTGAAATGCTAGCAGCTTCTGATGTCGGGCTAATTGTGCAAAAGCACAATGTGATTTCGTTCAATATGCCTTCAAAAATACCACTGTTGTTGGCGAGTGGTCGCCCAATTGTGGGTTCAGTTCCCGCCACTGGTACTGCTGCTAAAGCCATCGAACTCAGTGGTGGTGGGATAGTTGTTGAGCCAGAATCGCCCCAGGCAATGGCCGCTGCGGTGCATGATTTATATGCTAATCCGGCTCTAGGGAGGAAGTTAGGTAACACAGGAAGACAATTTGCCGAAGAAAACTATTCCTTAGAGCAAGCGCTCGATCGGTATGAGTGGCTTTTTTCTCATATTGTTACCAACCGAAAATCAACTGTGGGGATTTTACCGAAATTCGATTCTAAGAAATCAGTTGTGGATGGTTGAAGGGGATTGAGGATTTCTCACTCGTCGGCTATACACACAAAGCTCCGATTGGGATAAATTAAATCACCCATTCGGGTGAGTTAAAGATCAACCGATCGGGTGAACTAACTGTAGGAAGTTGAGACTGCTCAAAAATAGGAATCTAGAGAACACTGGCTGATTGCACGTCGTTCTTGGTGAGGATAACTTGATGAAACTCGCAACTTTGATTAAGATAGCTGAATTAATCAGCGTAGGCTTACTCCTGCAAAGAAGCAAAGCTACGCATAGCGTGTCGCAGACAAGCGTCTCGTGAACAAGGCATCGCTCCAGACTTTTTTCTTCCTTAAGATCAGTATTCACTAGTACTCAAGGGCGATAAACTCATCTGTAACTTATACCAATCTTGCCTGGTATGTGGTTATAATGCAAGCAAGCGCTTGCAAACACTCATAGAATACTTAGCGTCAAGTACGGCACAAACTTATGCATCCTTGATCTAATCAGCAACTAAGGTATTTGCAACGGCAAGTTTAACCACAGCGACAACACGAGAAATTAGCTCGTGTTGCTGCGGTCAATGAGGTAACTTTATTTCGTCATTTCCAAAACTAAAAAGCAACTACTAACTTGCTCTAATTACCGAAGCGATGCCTTCTCTACGAGACGCTACGCGAATGGCGGGCTACGCCTACACTTTACAGGCAGAAGCTTTAGCTGCAACAACATGAACCGTGCTTTCTCTCTGAGCTAAGGCACTGGGTTTATACTTACTAACAAAAAACTATAAATTACACTTTAAGAAATTGAACGGAGTTAAGTAATGTACAAATCAACCATAATGTGCTGAAGAAAATTGGTTCATTTTAGGTGCTAGACATCGTGAGCGATCGCCCAAATACCCAAACATATTTGTCACCAACATAGAGAAAAAAGGGCTAAAAAACTATTCAAATAATGCTTTTTTAGCAAAGAGTAGATTGCCCAAGTCTAAATCCATAAGACGAGAAAACGAAGATGTCCCATTCTGAGTTCCCTGACTCTCCCTTACCCATTGAAATAGAACAGCCTGCTGTTACTGATTCTAGTCAAGAGTCGCAACAATTACCACAGCGATCGCCTAAGCCACCTCAAAAACGTCGTTGGCCCCTACTATTAGGAATCGTCTTATTAATTGCAGGTGTAGGTTTTGGTTGGCGCTGGTGGCAAACTAGTAATGCTAACAAAGCACAAGGTGGTGCTGAAGCAAATGCTAGTCAACCTAGAGCAGTTCCAGTCAAGCTAGCGACAGTGAAAACTGAAACCGTTCAAGAAAGTTCGGAGTTTATTGGCTCCTTAGAGGCTCCACGTTCAGTAATCATCAAGCCACAGGTTGAAGGGCGAATTACCGAGATTTTCATCCAAGAGGGCAACCGCGTTCAACAAGGACAAGTCATTATTAGTCTGCAAAGTGATAATGTCCAAGCTCAATTGTTACAAGCTAGAGGCTCACTCCAACAAGCCCAAGCACGTCTTGCCGAACTCAAAGCAGGTACGCGACAAGAAGAAGTTGCTCAAGCTAGAGCGCAGTTAACCCAAGCCCAAGCTCGCTTTAGAGATGCCCAATCGGGATCGCAACCAGAAGAAATTGCTCAGGCTGAGGCTCAAATTCAGTCAGCGAAATCCGATGTCGAACTAGCACAGTCACGCGCCAAGCGATATGCACAATTGAGAAAAGAGGGCGCAGTTTCCCAAGATACCTTAGAAGGATATGTCAAAGAACAGCAAAGTGCTGAAGCTGCTCTGGTTGTAGCCCAGAAACGCCTAGACCAACTCCGTCAAAGCAGAAAATATAGTATCAACGAGCTAGCTGGTGCCCTAGAACAACAGAAACAAAACTTAAGACAACTAGAAAATGGTTCCCGTCCAGAAGAAATTGCCCAAGCGCGATCGCAAGTAACTCAAGCAGCGGCCCAAGTTCAAGCCGCCCAAGTCCAATTGCAATACACAAAAGTTCTAGCACCTTTCACTGGCATTGTTGGTGATATTCCAGCAAAGGTGGGAGATTATGTGGAAAAAGCCGATCAACTGACTACACTAACTAGAAACGACTCTTTAGAACTAAATATTTCCGTTCCCGTAGCCGAAGCCAGAAAGTTGCGCTTAGGCTTACCTGTGCAAATGCTCGATGTCCAAGACAAACCCATCGCAACAGGTAAAATCAGTTTTATCTCCCCAAATGCTAGTTCCGATTCGCAGACAGTTTTGGTAAAAGCCAACTTTGGCAATTTAAGAAATCGACTGCTCAATCTTCAGTCAGTGCAAACCAAAGTGATCTGGAACGAACGTCCAGGAATTTTAATTCCAGTTACAGCAATATCTCGCTTGGGTGGAGAGACTTTTGTATTTGTGGCGCAGGCGCCGCAGGAAAAGTCTAAACCTGGAGCGCCAGCTTTGGTAGCTCAACAAAAACCGGTGAAATTAGGAGTTATTGAGGGGAATAATTATCAAGTTATCGAAGGACTAAAAGCAGGGGACAAAATTGTTGTTTCCGGCATTCTTAACTTAACCAATGGCGCTCCCATTACTCCTGAAACAGAAGAAGTTGGTAGCCAGAAGCCTTAGCTGAAGAGAAGATGAGGGCATGGGGGCAGAGGAGCAGAGGAGCAGGGGGAAATAACCAATGCCCAATGCCCCGATGCACCATACCAAATACCAAATACCCAAAGCCCAATTTTTAAACTATGTTTGTTGACTTCTTTATTAAGCGGCCAATTTTTGCGTCGGTATGTGCGATCGTCATCCTTTTAATCGGATTAATCAGTATTCCCACACTACCAATCGCGAGGTTCCCAGAAATTAGTCCCACCCAAATTAGTGTAACCTCCAACTACAGCGGAGCTAGTGCAGAAGTCGTAGAAAGCGGGGTGACAAATATCTTAGAAAGGCAAATCAACGGGATTGAGGGTCTAAGATATATGACTTCTAGCAGCAGTAACGATGGTACAAGTACCATTACAGCCACCTTTGATTCATCACGGGATAAAGATATTGCGGCTGTGGATGTGCAAAACCGTGTTTCTGTTGCCCAACCACAACTACCCGACTCTGTGCAGCGCACGGGTGTAAGAGTATCTAAAGAATCTAGCAACATTCTCTTAGCAATTGGTTTATTCGCTAAAAATAAAGAGTACGACAATATATTTTTAAGCAACTATGCTGACCTTTACATAGCAGATGCTTTAAAAAGAGTTAAAGGGGTAAGCAACGCTCAAATTTTTGGCGAACGCCGCTACGCAATGCGTTTGTGGTTAGATCCGAGCCGCCTTGCCAGTCGGGGACTAACAACCAAGGATGTAGCGAATGCTTTATCTGAACAAAACTTACAAGTCGGTGCAGGGAGAATTGGACAAGAACCAGCTCCTGAAGGACAAAGATATCAACTTGATGTCCGTGCTGCCAGCCGATTAGCAGAACCATCAGAATTTGAAGAAATTGTCCTGAAAACTCAAGACGATGGTACGTTAGTCAAGCTCAAAGATGTAGGTAAAGCCGAGCTGGGGGCAGAAAATTACAATACATTTCTGCGATTTCGGGGCAGCGATGCTGTAGGTTTAGGGATTTATCAGGTTCCTGGCAGTAATGCCTTGGATGTAGCGAAAGGAGTCAAAGCTGAAATGAAGCGATTGGCTCCGAGCTTTCCACCAGGAATGGAATATCAGGTAGCTTTTGACACAACATCCTTTGTGGAAGAGTCGATGACAGAAGTGGTCAAGACTCTAATTGAAGCGGTAGTGCTGGTTGTAATTGTAATTTTTGTGTTTTTGCAGGATTGGCGAACCACTTTAATTCCAGCATTGACTATTCCTCTGGCACTAATTGGGACATTTGTTTTCATCAAAGTTTTTAACTTTTCCATTAATAGTTTGACTTTGTTTGGTCTAACTTTAGCATCGGGGATGGTGGTAGACGATGCGATCGTGGTGGTGGAGCAAATTAGCCGTTTTATTCAGGATAAAGGAATTAGTCCTCGCCGAGCTGCTAGTGAATCAATGAAGGAACTGTTTGGTGCAGTTATTGCCACATCACTGGTATTGATGGCGGTGTTTGTGCCAGTGGCATTTTTTCCGGGAACCACAGGCGCACTTTATCGGCAATTTGCGCTGACGATCGCTTTTTCCATTGCGATTTCGACATTTCTAGCTTTGACGCTGACACCTTCTTTATGTGCGCTGCTGCTGCGTCAAGGACAAAAACCTTCAGGCTTACTGGGTTGGATTTTTGACCAGATTAATAGGTTCTTGGAATCGGTAAGGTCGGGTTACGAGCGATCGCTTACCTGGATGGTACGATTCAAAAGCATCGTCATTGGACTGTTTATCATTTCTTTGGGAATGACTGCTTGGCTGTACACCACAGTACCGACAGCCTTTCTACCCGATGAAGACGAAGGCTACTTCATCACCATTATCCAAGGGCCTCAAGGAGTTTCGCTGCAATATACCAGCGATGTCATGGCAAAGGTAGAAAAAGAAATCCTGCCACTTCCAGAAGTCCTGGGGACTTTCGCCGTGGGAGGATTTGGTTTTAGTGGTAGCACCGCCAATAGCGGCATCATCTTTACAACTTTAAAACCTTGGGCAGAACGCTCAAGACCCGATCAATCAGTACAGGCGATTATTGGCAAATTGCAAGGGAAGCTATTGGCAATCCCAGAAGCTAGGGTGTTTCCTGTGAATCCGCCACCAATTCAGGGTTTAGGCAACTTTGGCGGCTTTGTTTTTCAACTGCAAGACCGCAGAGGTAACAGTGGCTTAGAAAATCTAGTCCAGTCGATGGGTCAGTTGCTGGGTAAAGCTAATCAAACACCAGGATTACAAGCTGTATTTAGCACCTTTGCCGCAGATACACCACAATTGCTTGTGGAAGTAAACCGCAACAAAGCCAAAGCATTGCAAGTTTCCATAGATGATGTCTTCAGTACTTTACAAACTGCTTTGGGATCGCAATATGTCAATGATTTCAATCTCCAACAGCGCAATTATCGGGTGTATATCCAAGCGGATCAACAGTTTCGTTCCAATCCAAAAGATATTGGTAAACTATATGTTCGTTCTCAAAAGAATCAAATGATTCCTTTGAGTAACTTAGTCACAGTTACTCCGACTGTGGGAGCGCAAACGATAAATCACTACAATCTGTTCCGCTCAATTGAAATTAATGGTGCTGCCGCCCCTGGTTCTAGTTCTGGAGACGCAATTAAAGCAATGGAAAAAGTTGCTAAAGAAGTTTTACCTGCTGGTTATGGTTACGAATGGTCAGGAACTGCATTAGAAGAAATCGATTCTGGTGGTTTAGCACCCCTGATATTTGGATTAGGAATAATCTTTGTGTTTTTGGTACTA
Organism: Nostoc sp. PCC 9305; assembly: GCF_963920915.1. Classification (NCBI taxonomy): domain Bacteria; kingdom Bacillati; phylum Cyanobacteriota; class Cyanophyceae; order Nostocales; family Nostocaceae; genus Nostoc; species Nostoc sp. PCC 9305. The sequence continues at coordinate 109,537 of NZ_CAWUDN010000001.1, read as the reverse complement.
GCCGCTCAATACGAGAACTATGTTGACCCATTTATCATTCTGTTATCTGTTCCCTTAGCTATATTTGGAGCGCTTATTGCTCAATCAATACGGGGTTTTGCGAATGATGTTTATTGTCAAATTGGTCTAGTAATGTTGATCGGTTTAGCTAGCAAGAATGCAATTTTAATTGTAGAATTTGCTAACCAATTACGAGACCAAGGACTTTCGATTACCAAAGCAGTTATTGAGGCTTCACAAGAGCGGTTACGCCCAATTTTGATGACTGCTTTTTCTACACTCTTGGGGATTTTTCCTTTAGCTATTGCCACAGGTGCAGGGGCGGGAAGTCGTCAATCTTTGGGAACAGCAGTTTTTGGAGGAATGTTAATCGCTACTTTCTTGAGTTTGTTCGTCGTCCCGATTTTGTATATCGTAATTAAAACGATAACAGAGCAATTTATCAAACCAAATAGGCATCAAGAAGTACCAGTAGAAGCAGTGTCATTGAATGGTAGTACTGCTGTATATTCACCAAAAGCTGAGGATTGATTCTCTTCGTTATCGATTGAAGTAGATAAATTTAGGAACTTGCAAAAATTCGACAACGCTCTCAAAATTTCCATGTGGGCATGATAACAAACCAGAATGTATAGTACGAATGTACGCTGAAATCAAGACAATGGTAACAATAGCAGTCAATGCTTATCTCAATGACAATTTTGCTCCAGTCCATAAAGAAATCACCACCGACCAATTGCCAGTCATCGGTGAATTACCGCTTGACCTCTCAGGGATGTTTGTGCGGAATGGCCCCAACCCTCAATGGACGCCTATCGGTCAATATCATTGGTTTGATGGGGATGGGATGTTGCATGGTGTGCAAATTAGCAACGGCATAGCCACTTATCGTAACCGCTACATCCAGACAGTCGGATGGAAAAAAGAACGAGAAGCGGGTAAGGCTATCTGGAGTGGATTGTTAGAACCACCACAGATAGATAATCCTTACGGTGCTTACAAAAATACTGCCAATACTGCCTTAGTGTGGCACGGTGGTCAAATGCTGGCGTTGAACGAGGGAGGTAAACCTCATGCCATCAAGCTGCCTGAATTAGAAACCATTGGCGAGTACACCTACAATGGCAAGCTGGTTTCTGCCTTCACAGCCCATCCCAAGGTAGACCCCGTTACAGGGGAAATGATCTTTTTTGGCTATTCTCTATTTGCGCCACCGTATCTGCAATATAGCGTGGTCTCAGCAGAAGGTGAACTGTTGCGGACAGTGCCAATTGAGTTGCCAATAGGGGTGATGATGCACGATTTTGCTATCACTGAAAACTATACCATTTTCATGGATTTGCCGCTGACTTTTAACCCTGAAAGAGCGCAACGGGGAGAACCTGTAATGATGTTTGAGCGCGATCGCCCCAGTCGCTTTGGCATTGTACCACGTCACGGTGACAACAGTAATATCCGCTGGTTTGAAAGTCCTGCTTGCTACGTCTTTCATACCCTCAACGCTTACGAAGAGGGATACGAAGTAGTGCTGATTGCCTGTCGCATGAGTTCTACAACTGTTTTGAGTTCTGATGATTCGCAACCCGATCCAAACGCAAATATACCCTGTTTGCATCGCTGGCGATTTAACCTCAGCACTGGTTCAGTGCGTGAAGAGATGTTGGATGATGTCGCCTCTGAATTTCCCCGCGTCAACGAAAACCGATTGGGGCGACAAAACCGATATGGCTACACTAACAAAGCGGCAAACAGTCCCGTACCTTTATTTGACGGTATCATCAAATACGACTTCAGCAGTGGAAAATCCCAAACACATGAATTTGGGCAGGGGCGCTATAACGGTGAAGCTGTATTTGCGCCGCGTCCTGGTGCAACGGCTGAGGATGATGGTTGGCTCATAACTTTCGTCCACGATGAGGGTTCAAATACTTCAGAATTAGTAGTAGTGAATGCCCAAGATGTAACAGCTGAACCTGTAGCGCGGGTGATAATTCCTCAGCGAGTGCCTTATGGGTTTCATGGTGCTTGGTTTCCTGGGGAATAAGCTCAATGGGCAGTTAGAAACCGTGTTTACACAGACAAAACTCGCTTAAGCGGGTTTCAAATTCTTTGAGTCAGCGTATGCGGACTTGGCTTGTGTAACCGCGATTTCTAATCGCCAGGTATATCTTAAGGATTATTGGTCTTTCAAGACGCGATAAATCGCGTCTCTACATCTGCCGCGCACGCAAATTATTTTTCCCTATATCCGCCAGCGTAGTCAATCACGCAGATTGTTCTATATGATTTGTGAGTTCCATAAGCAACACCAGAGACTTTAAAAGCTCCATTAAAAATGTTTTTTCGATGGCCGCGATCGCGCACACCATCATCAATAATTAACTGCATAACAATATCTTGAGCGCTGTTTGGCCCATAACTGATATTTTCGCCTGCGGTTGTTTGCCACTTACCATAGCGGTTGATGCGAGTAAATGGGTTGCTACCATCGCTACCATCATGACCTATAGCACCTTTTGGGCCTTGGTCTTTTACGTGATCTTTTGCTCCTAAAGACATACCCTTAGATGCACTCAAGGCTCCTACAGGACGTGCTGATTTGAGAAATGCGATCGCTTCATCAACTGCCTTAACTCCTTCTTGAGTTCGCAGATAAGTATTATTAGAAATTTTGACTCGGTTCCCCTCAAAGCGCTTTCTATAGTTTTCCAGAATCGGGAGGTATGCTTTAGGATTTGTTCTTACCTTATTTGTTTCAACAATTACCTGTTGTTCCAATGGTGAAAGGTAACTCGCTTTTGCTAATAAAGTTGGACTAGTTTGTTCAACTACTGCTGGGTTAGAGTTGGCTACAGACGGGTTAGATTGAAACAGTTGATCTGAGCAGCCGAATATTAAGGCAATTGGCAAAAATACCCAAAATTTCATGCGACGCATCCATTACCTCACAATTTTTTATGGATTAATTTAGTGAATTAGAAGAAATAAGAATTTTAAACGCACAGATAAATCTGTACACGCTTCTGCCGTTAGAAACGATATCAGGACTTAAGTGAGTTCGCTAAAGAAAGCGCAGATTAACGCGCTAATAATATTGATAAAGTTGCGATTGCCTTTGTTCCTAAAGTATTACAATCTATCACTTAACACCTGTTGTAACATTGAAAACACTAAAACGTAAATAATAACAAAAATCTTTTTTACACTTTCAGAAACCAACGTTGCCGATACATCAGAAAACCAACAGCCGACCACAACAACACGGTGACTAAGGCAAATAACAGGGAACCATTCAGCACTCCCGCCCAAGATGCGAAAAAATTCTGGTAAATCCAATTGTAGGTACTGGGAGCGTCTTTGCCAGTGCCAATAGTAGTTTTGACTAAAATTTTAATTAATAAAACCGATGCAACGAAAAGAGCGATCGCATTTAAGCCCATAATTTCAAAAGGTTTACTCCAGCGACGCATCAGCCGTACTTCGATAAGTTCATAACAAGCTGCTAGCAATAGTAACGCCCAACCTGTTGTAAATACTACATAAGAACTTGTCCACAGCTTTTTGTTAATAGGAAATGTCCATCCCCACGTCCAACCGATAATTAAGCAACCGACTCCAAATAATCCTAAACCGATACTTGTACGTGACTGTACAGGTTGACTGCGTATCCATTGACCAGTGAAGTAGCCAGCGAGGACGCTTACTATGGCGGGAATAGTACTGAAAAGTCCTTCTGGATCTCCCATAAAGTTGAAACTATCACCTTTATATAAATGTGCTTTGGGAATAATCAGGCGGTCAACATAAGCGCCAAAATTACCCTCTCGCGTCAAAACTCCCGCACCATATTCTGGCACTGCGACATACATCATCGTTAGCCAGTAGCCAATGAGTAGCACTGCTGCTAGTATCCATTGACCTTTGCGCGGAAGGTTGAGAACAGCTAGAGAAGCCAGCAGATAGGTAAGGCTGATGCGCTGTAACACTCCCATAATGCGGATACTACTCAAATCAAAAGTCCAAATACCTTGATTCCAAAAGCCATTTAGTAGTAATCCCAAGGCAAAGAGAATAGCGGCACGGCGCAATATCCGCCAGTAAACAGCTGAGGTTGGTTTATTGCCTTCGGTGTATTTTGACAGCGAGAAAGTCATCGCTATACCGATAATAAAGAGAAAAAAGGGAAATACCAAGTCCGTTGGTGTGCAGCCATGCCAATCGGCGTGGGCTAAGGGAGGATATACATCATCTGCGACACCCGCCATATTGACGAGAATCATTGCAGCGATGGTAATGCCGCGAAAAACATCCAGTGAAGTCAGGCGCATAAGCGGAATTTTATGTTACATGAGTATCTAAATTACTCCGCTTGATGCAGGTAAGCAAGCAAAATTTATAGGTCTACTTACCAAATATAGTTTTCATCAAGGTTCCTGCCCATACTATCTTGTACGAAACTAGAAGTACGCGATCGCACCCAGACCACAGTTTTAGCTATCCAAAAAGCATTGGTAGTACCAGAACTGTTAATAAAGCTAGATATACTCAAATTTCAACCAATCTCTCCATCGTTATTTAAGTAAAAATGCAGTTGTATTGTCACTAGGCTTAGTATAAATTGCTATAAACAAAAGCTGTGATTAAAAAACAGCTAACTTTACTCAAGGCGTGCTTGCTTATATAAAAACTAAAAATATCGCGGTTTTGTCTCATTAGATAAAAGGTTTAATTACCGATTTAATTTGGGAATGAAAGCGAATGCAGAGTCATTCACTTTCTATTTTGTTATGCACGATAAATATTACTAAGCCAAAGCTAATAAATTATATTTAAGGAATAATAATTATGATAAAACAGCCAGAAAGTTATCATCCTAAAACCAGAAACAAGTCTACTATAAAATTAATAGATGCAAGCACAAATATTGTTTTTATAGATCCAAAAGTTATAGATTACCAAAGCTTAATGGCTGGTATCACACTCGGTAGTGAAGTTGTTATTCTTGATGCCAATAGAGACGGTTTAGCACAAATTACCGAGTTTCTAGCAAAACGTGAATCCAATTCAGTTCAATCAATTCACATTGTTTCCCACGGAAGTGTGGGGAGTTTGCAGCTAGGGTCAATCAACTTCAACCTTAGCAATCTGGATAGCTACAAAAATCAGTTACAAAAGTGGGCAAGTGCTTTAACTGATAAGGCTGACATCCTACTTTATGGCTGTGATGTAGCCAGCGGTGAAGGCACAAAATTTGTACAGCAGATTAGCCAAATTACTGGAGCAGATGTTGCCGCTTCCACTGACAAAACCGGAAGTGCAGCTTTAGGTGGCGACTGGGATTTAGAAGTGAAGACAGGGAAAATTGAGGCTTCTCTGGCATTTAAACCTGAAATAATACAGGCTTATCAATCGATTTTGCCCGCTACTTTTACTGGCACATACTCTCAAAACTTTAACTCATTAGCTATTTCTGGAACACCAACTTGGGTTAATGATTCAACTATTTCGGGCTGGTATTCTACGAGAACAACTTACAGCCCTGGTACTGGCAGTAATAACACAGGTGGATTGTACAGTTTTGGTAGTTCTAATAACCCAGACCGGGCACTTGGTTCTCTAGCTTCTGGTAGTACAGGAACTATTTATTATGGGTTGCGCCTCCAAAATAACACAGGTTTAGCAATTACTAAGTTGCAAGTAAGTTACACAGGTGAGCAATGGCGTAATGGTGGTAATACATCACAGCAACAGTTGAAATTCAGTTATCAAACTGGGTCAACTATCACAAGTTTAACAACAGGAACATGGACGCCTGTCACCTCGCTAGATTTCACCGGACCAATTGCAACTACAACTGCGGGTGCCCTGAATGGCAATTTGATTGCCAATCAAGTTGTTATAACGCCTGTAATATTTAATTTAGCGACCCCAATCGCTAATGGTGAAGAGATTATATTGCGTTGGGAAGATATAGATGATGGAGGCAACGATCATGGTTTAGCCATTGACGATGTATCTATCAAAGTAGATAACACCACCTACATAGTAACTAACATCAATGACAGTGGTACTGGTTCGTTAAGGCAAGCTCTTATCAATGCCAATAACGATCCAGGGATTGAGACAATTATCTTTGATCCGACTGGGATATTCGGTGATGCTACCCCCGACACCATTACCCTCACTTCTGGGGAATTGAGTATCACTGAAGGAGTCATCATTCAAGGAACTGGGGCGAATAAACTCACCATCAGTGGTAACAATACTTCCCGTATTTTTAATGCCAGTGCCTCCCTATCAATTGATGGGTTGAAGATAACTGGGGGAAATGCAGGCAGTAATAATAACGGTGGCGGCATCTACAGCACTAGTAGTGTCACAGTCAGCAATAGTAATCTTTCTGGCAACATAGCTTCCCTTGGAGGAGGCATCTACAGCACTAGTAGTGTCACAGCTAGTAATAGCACTATTTCTGGCAACACAGCGAACGCTAGTGGCGGCGGCATCTACAGCACTAGTAGTGTCACAGCTAGTAATAGCACTATTTCTGGCAACACAGCGAACACTAATGGTGGCGGCATCTACAGCAGTACTACCACCACACTTACTAATAGCACTGTTTCCAGTAACACCGCAAAAGTCAATGGCGGCGGTATCTATTCTGGCGGTGGCACAGTAAGTAATAGCACTATATTTGGCAACACCGCTGATAGCGATAACAATAACACAGGTAATGGTGGCGGCATTTATAGATCTGCTGGTACTTGGAGCATTAGCAATAGCATCATTGCTGGCAATATTGATTTAGGTAATCAAGGAGCCGATATCTCTGGTGCCAACTTCAATGGTAATGCTTACAACCTGATTGGCAAAATTACTGGTAAAATATCGGGGACTTTGGGTACGGGTACAGATATTATTAACCCCAACCCCGGACTCAAACCACTAGGAGATTATGGTGGTTCGACACAAACTCACGCTCTATACTTTAACAGTCTTGCCAGGAATGCTGGCGATCCCGCTTACAATGGTAGCTTAACTACCGACCAACGCGGCACAGATTTTAACCGTATTGAAAGCAGCAGAATTGACATTGGAGCATTTGAATATGTACTTCCAAAAGTCAGCTTTGGTGCTGCTACGTACAATACAACAGAAGATAGTACTGCCACTACAGTAACTATTTCTGTTACCTTAAATGCCTCTCCTGAAACCGCTGTCACAGTTCCTATTGTCGTCAAAAACAGTAGCACGGCTAGTAGTGGCAACGATTACACTTTTTCCCCCGCTACCATCTCTTTTACTGCTGGCGCAACAGGCGCAAATTTAACACAGCTAATTACTTTTACTATTAACCCAGACGATTTACCTGAGAATGCAGAAACAGTTGTACTCAACTTCGGCACGCTAACAGGGGCTGATTTGGGGACAATAACTGAAACTACTCTAAATATTGCTGCTAATGATGCGATTCAATATGCAATTTCCACTCCCACTTCAACTTTAACTGAAGGTAATAGTGGTACTCAAGCTCTTACCTTCACGGTTACTCGCAGTGGTGGTATTGGCGTCGCTAGCACCGTAGATTATGCTTTTGGTGGTACGGCAACTTTTGGCAGTGACTATAACAATATTCAAATTACGGGTGGAGGAACTGCTACATCTGGAACTTTAAGCTTCGCTGTTGGGGAAACCACAAAGACAATTACAGCCGATGTTTTGGGTGACAACACATTTGAACTCAATGAAGACATTACTATTATCCTGAGTAACCCCAGCCTGATAACTGGAGCGCCAAATTCCACAATTATTAACAGTTCGGCTACAGTAAATATCATCAACGATGATAGCCAACCAACTATCAGCATCTCGGATGTCTCTGTTACTGAAGGCAACACAGGTACAACAACTAACGCTAATTTTACTATCAGTCTTTCTAATCCCAGTTCTCAGCAGATCACTGTAAATTACAACACGAGTAACGGCTCTGCTCAAGTTGGTGACTCTGATTACAATTCGGCTTCTGGAACGATTACTTTCAATCCTGGCGAAACCAGTAAAACCCTTAACATTGGTGTTGTAGGCGATAACAAATTTGAAACTGACGAGACATTTTCTGTCAATCTTTTGGGTGCGACAAATGCCACGATCGCAGATAGTTTAGCAGTTGCTACCATCATCAACGATGATAACCAACCAACTATCAGTATCTCGGATGTCTCAGTTTCTGAAGGCAATACAGGCACAACAACTAATGCCAACTTTATTGTCACTCTCTCCAATCCTAGTTATCAGCAGATTACTGTAAATTACAACACGAGTGATGGCACTGCTCAAGTTGGTGACTCTGATTACAACTCGGCTTTAGGGACGATTACTTTCAATCCTGGGGAAACGAGCAAAGTTATTAGCATTGGTGTCATCGGTGATAACAAAGCTGAAACCAACGAGACATTTTCTGTCAATCTTTCGGCTGCGACAAATGCCGCGATCGCAGATAATTTAGCAGTTGGTAGCATCATTGATGATGACAACCAACCAACTATCAGTATCTCAGATGTCTCAGTTACCGAAGGCAATACAGGCACAACAACTAATGCTAACTTTACTATCAGTCTTTCTAATCCTAGTTCTCAACAGATTACTGTAAATTACAACACGAGTGATGGCACTGCTCAAGTTGCTGACTCTGATTACAATTCTACTCAGGGGACGATTACTTTCAATCCTGGGGAAACGAGCAAAGTTATTAGTATTGGCGTCATAGGCGATAACCAAACTGAAACTGACGAGACATTCTCTGTGAATCTTTCGGCTGCAACAAATGCTGCGATCGCAGATGGTTTAGGAGTTGGTACTATTATCAACGATGATAACCAACCAACTATCAGCATCTCGGATATCTCTGTTACTGAAGACAACACAGGTACAACAACTAATGCTAACTTTACTATCAGTCTTTCTAATCCTAGTTCTCAACAGATTACTGTAAATTACAACACGAGTGATGGCACTGCTGATGTTGCTGACTCTGATTACAATTCTACTCAGGGGACGATTACTTTCAATCCTGGCGAAACCAGTAAAACTCTTAGCATTGGTGTTGTAGGCGATAACAAATTTGAAACTGACGAGACATTTTCCGTCAATCTTTTGGGTGCAACAAATGCCGCGATCGCAGATAGTTTAGCAGTTGCTACCATCATCAACGATGATAACCAACCAACTATCAGCATCTCGGATGTCTCTGTTACTGAAGACAACACAGGCACAACAAGTAATGCTAACTTTACTATCAGTCTCTCCAATCCTAGTTATCAGCAGGTTACTGTAAATTACAATACGAGTGATGGCACTGCTCAAATTGCTGACTCTGATTACAACTCTGATTCAGGAACAATTATTTTCGCTCCTGGTGAAACTAGCAAAACTCTTAGTATTGGCGTCATCGGCGATAACCAAAGTGAAGCCAACGAGACATTTTCTGTCAATCTTTCAAGTGAGACAAATGCAACGATCGCAGATGCTTTAGGAATCGCTACCATCATTGATGATGACAACCCAACAACTGTCAGTATCTCGGATGTCTCAATTGCTGAAGGTAACACAGGCACAACAACTAATGCTAACTTTATCGTCACTCTCTCCGCACCGAGTTTACAGCAGGTTACTGTAAATTACAACACGAGTGATGGCACTGCGAAAACTTCTGACTCTGATTACAACGCTACTTCCGGGACAATCGTTTTCAATCCTGGCGAAACCACCAAAACTCTTGGTATTGGTGTCATAGGTGATAGCAAAGCTGAAACCAACGAGACATTTTCTGTTAATCTCTTCGGCCCTACAAACACCACAATTACTGATAGCTTGGGAGTGGCTACTATCACAAATGATGATGCTCCCCCCACCATTAGCATTGCAGATGTATCAGTCAAAGAAGGCACAACAGGGATGACAACTAATGCTAATTTTGTCGTCACTCTCTCGAATGAATTTTATCAACGGGTGATTGTAAATTATAGTACGAGTGATGGTACTGCGAAAGAATCTGACTCGGATTACAATTTTGGGCTGGGGACAATTATTTTTGACTATGGCGAAACCAGCAAAGTTATTAGTATTGGCGTCAGAGGTGATAATAAAGTTGAACCCAATGAAACATTTTTTGTCAATATTTATGGTGCAGCAAATGCCACATTTAATAATAACCAAGGAGTTGGCACAATCAAGAATGATGACTAATCGTTATTGAGCAGAATATTAGCGATCGCTGCAATTATCCCAGCTCAGGTAGGCGTTGGCAAAATACTTGTATTATAAGTTGCGGGTTATTAATTTTCACGCCCAGGTTTTTGGCTAAAAAGTACCAAATGTAACAAAAAATATACTTAGCTAGAATTGGACTAGCATTTTAAAATCCAGGATTAAGCCATTATCAAAAAAATTTATCCTAAAATCAAATATCTAGTAAAATTACGTATGCGGATTTAAGTCTTCTCAATGAATAGTAGAATTAGCCCATACAGGAGAAGACTGTGACGCTCTTAAATGAAGCTCAAGTAGAGCAACTAAAGCAAATAACCACACGCTTACGACAAGTAAGACAAGAAAAATCTATCCGCATAGAAGAAATAGCCTCTCAGACAATGCTTCGAGTAGGTATTTTGCAAGCGTTAGAAGAAGATCGATTTGAAGAATTGCCTGAACCGATTTTTCTGCAAGGATTCATCCGTCGTTATGGAGATGCTTTAGGGCTGGATGGAAATGCTTTATCGTACAGCCTTATAACCAATGTTGTCTGTCAAGATTCTAAAAATGCTCACCACAACTCAGACAACAAACAAAATACATACATCCCTCTTGTTATGACCTATATTTTATTATTGGTCGGTGCATCTGCTGGTCTTCTTCATATACTTAGTCCACAGCTTACAGCTGAATCTCTGACTCCAGAAGATAATAATCAACAGTCAATAGTCAGTAATCAGACTAACAAATGACCAAAAAAGCAGAAAGAGTGTGAGACGCGATTAATCGCGTCTCTACTGAGTAGAGGAGAAGAATTAAGAACCAATGACAAATGACCAATACTTCTCTACGTTCGCGCAGCGTGTCGCAGACAGAGGCTGCGCCAACGACTACGCTCAGTACAAGTGACAAATGACAATTTTCAAGATATTTGCGGTTTACGCAGATGCCAAGTAGTAGATTGCTCATAAGCATAAGCTACCTGAAATAGCTGGTCTTCGCGCAGCACATTGCCAATTAGCTGTAATCCTATCGGTAGACCCTGTTCGTCAAAACCACATGGCAAACTTAAACTAGGTAAACCAGCAAGATTCACAGGAATAGTCATCAAGTCAGTTAAATACATACTCAAGGGGTCAGTAGTTTTTTCCCCTGCTTTGAATGCTGTAGTGGGAGATGTGGGACAAACTAACACATCAACCGCACCAAAAGCCTTTTCAAAGTCTTGCTTAATCAAAGTACGGACTTTTTGCGCTTTCAGGTAGTAAGCGTCATAATAGCCAGCCGAAAGGGCGTAAGTGCCAATCATAATCCGGCGTTTGACTTCTGTACCAAAACCAGCGGCACGGGTACGAGTGTACATTGATAGCAAATTATCGGCATCAGGAGCGCGATACCCATATTTCACGCCATCGTAACGAGCCAGGTTGGCTGATGCTTCGGATGGGGCGATAATGTAATAGGTGGGCAGGCCATAGCGAAAACGGGGACAGGAAATTATATGAATTTCTGCTCCTAAGCTTTGTAGTTGATCTACTGCTTTGGTAACAGCTTGTTCCACTACAGGGTCTAAACCTTCACCAAAAGTTTCTTTAATGATACCAATTCTCAGCTGACCTCTGGGTTTGAAGTTTGGTTTTAGGCTAGCAGCATAGTTAGGAATGGCAACTTTTAGGCTGGTAGAGTCTTTGGGATCGTAACCTGCGATCGCACTTAACAATATTGCCGCATCTTCTACCGTATTTCCAAATGGCCCAATTTGATCCAAAGACGAAGCGTAAGCCACCAAACCATAACGAGAAACCAAACCATAAGTTGGTTTCATCCCCACCACACCGCAGAAAGATGCAGGTTGGCGAATCGAACCGCCAGTATCAGAACCGAGAGCAACTACACATTCTTGGGCAGACACCGCCGCCGCAGAACCCCCAGAAGAACCACCTGGAACTCGTGACAAATCCCAAGGATTAGCCGTGACTTGATAGGCAGAGTTTTCAGTGGAACTACCCATTGCAAACTCATCCAAGTTGGTTTTGCCAACCATTACTGCTCCAGCATCTGCCAGTTTTTGCGTCGCCGTTGATTCATAAGGCGGCACAAAATTTTCTAAAATCCGGGAGGCACAGGTGGTAGGAATCCCCTTGGTACACATATTGTCCTTGATACCCACAGGAATGCCCGCTAGCAGCCCAATTTCTTCTCCTGCGGCAATTTTGGCATCCACAGCACCCGCCTGCTCTAATGCCCGATCTGCCGTCACACATAAAAAGCTGTGCAATTTCGGCTCTAACGCTTGAATGCGCTCTAAAGCTTCTTGGGTAATTTCAACGGCAGAACGTTCTTTTTTTACCAGCTGTTGGTGCAACTCGCGGATGGATGCCATGATTGCTCTCTTTGTGACTCAAGTCATTGATTCTAGTACATATTGGTCAAAATTGGGTATTGGTTATTGGGCTTTGGGCATTGCTTATTCTCCTCTGCTTGTCATTCCCCATTCATCTGACTAAGCGGATTAATATGTATTGAAATGTGTTTAATAAGTTTTTAAAAACAGCAAACACATGGCTATCAACCATCTATTGAATAGTTTGCCAAAGTTTTCATCTATATTGGCTACTTTTGTGTAAGAGTATAGCAGTGTTTTCTAATGATATAATTTTGTATTACAACCTTATTAATACTACAAACTTCATAATTTTATTCAATTCCACAAAATTTTTCGAGGTAAGGTAGGATGATAAAAATAGCCACACGTAAATATTTAGGCAAACAAAATGTTTATGACATTGGGGTTGAGCGCGACCATAATTTTACGATAAAAAATGGCTTAATAGCTGCTAATTGTTTCAATAAATCCCATTCGACAGCCTATGGTTATGTAACATATCAAACAGCATATTTAAAAGCTAATTACCCATTGGAATATATGGCGGCGCTGTTAACAGCTAACAGTGGCGATACCGATAAGGTACAGAGATACATTACTAACTGTACAAATATGGGGATTTCCATAGATCCACCAGATATTAATCGCTCTGGTGTTGATTTTACGCCAACGGCAGGAAAGATTCTGTTTGGATTTTCGGCAGTGCGTAACGTGGGACAAAATGCGATCGCTTGTATTTTGGAGGCGAGAAATGAGACAGGAGAATTTAAATCACTAGCTGATTTTTGCGATCGCGTGGATTTGCGTGCTGTTAACCGCCGAACTCTGGAGTCGTTAATTTACTGTGGAGCTTTTGACAAAATTGAATCCAACCGCCAACAGTTAATTAACGACTCAGAATTAGTGTATGATTGGGCACAATCTCGTGCTAAAGATAGAGCTAGTGGTCAAGGGAATCTATTTGATTTATTGGGCGACGGCTTTTCTGCAACTCAGAATAAAAGAGCCAATAATGCCTTTGAAACTGCTCCCAAATCTAAACCTGTGACAGATTTACCCCCACAGAAAAAGTTGCAGATGGAGAAAGAATTATTAGGCTTTTATGTATCAGATCATCCACTGAAATCCTTACGGCAAATAGCACCCCTTTTGACACCAATTAACCTTTCACAACTGGGAGAACAAAGAGAAGATACAAGGCTTTGTGCAGTTGTGATGTTGAATAACGTCAAAAAAGTGGTGACAAAAAAAGGCGATCAGATGGCAATATTGCAAATAGAAGACCTCACTACACAATCAGAAGCTGTAGTTTTTCCGAAAACTTATGAACGCATTAGTTCCTTACTGCAAGTTGATACTAGATTGATTATTTGGGGCAAAGTAGATCGGCGTGATGAGCAAACTCAATTTATTCTTGAAGATGCAGAGCCAGTGGAAACAGTACAAATGGTGATGGTGGAATTAAATCCACAACAAGCAGGTAACATGGAAGATTTACATCGCTTGAAAACAATTTTGCAAGACCATTCAGTAGACAAAGAAAAGGCAAAAATGCCAGTGATTGGAATTATCCAAACTGAAACTTCTCGTAAACTTGTTCGCTTAGGTTGGCAATTTTGTGTACAAGATTCTAGAATTACTGTTCAAGCTTTGCAAAATGCCAGTTTTCCTGCTCATATAAAATCGCTGACTGGTAGCTGAGGCCAGGTGTAAAAAATCCACCAATACTGAAAAGCAGCTTGAAAATTAGTTTTATTGAACTGTCAACAGTAAATTGTCTTAAGTATTGAGGATTTTAATCGTTTTTTTAGTTACTTATGCTGATGATAATTTCTTTGAGGGAGTGGTATCTTTTTATGCTAAGACCCTTAAGGCTGCGACTGGGGGAAGGAGTTAAAACTTGATGATCGTCAACGAGCTACATAGATTTGTTTCATACTGTAAAAAAATTCAACCCCAAACTCACGATGACATTCAAAAATTTTTTGAAGGAGTAATCTTGTTTCCTTATGATAAGGAACTTCTATTGCAAGCTTATTTATTTCTGAATATTAAAGAATTGTTCCCCTCGTGCGCTGAATTGCTGTTATTTGAAAAGTCTCCAATTTCAGATTATACAGATTTAGGGAAGTGTGATTTTGTCTTTCTGACTTTTAAAGGTAGTCTGTTTTTAATAGAAACTAAGTTTATTGATACAGAAGCCACTGGAGCAACGGAAAGAAAAAGAAGAAATAAGCATAGAAACAAGGTATTTGAGCAAGTCATCACTTTAAAAGGTAGATTTAGCGAATATTGGAATATGAGGCTAGATCAATTAGAGTGCGGGGTTTTCACAACAGATGCAGAAGTTGCTTGGCGAGGAAATGGTGTGAATGTCACATCTAAATCAATATCTATAGATAAGCTCGAACAATGGCGAAGAAGTTATCACAGTAGTGAAAAATTTTTATCTCATCAAGATGGGTCAAAGTTTGAGGAGAAGGTGAATTTAAAAGGTTGAACTAAGACCCAAATATAGTTATTACAGTGAATGGTGTATGGGGCATAAAAGTAATTAACAATGCCACATACACCAACCCAGAGAAATTATCTGGGTTTTCCTTCCCATCAATCTTTACTGCCAAACATAGATAAGGACAAACAAAATAATCCAGATAACATCGACGAAGTGCCAAAACAATGAAGTTGCATTGACGCCGAAGTGACCTGTGTCGTAGTTTCCAGGGATGAAAGAACGGATCAAAATTATTAACTGCAACAGGATACCAGTGAAAACGTGCAAACCGTGGAAGCCTGTAAGTAGATAGAAGGTTCCACCAAATACCCCGGAGGTGAAACCAAAGGCGAGGCCGTTCCATTCAATCGCTTGGCCAACTAAAAAGTAAGTTCCCATTGCCATTGTTGCCAATAGAAACAGGCGATATTTTACTAAGTCGTGGCGTTGAAGGGCGCGTTCTGCTAAGTAAATTACAAAGCTACTAGCAACAAGAATTACTGTGTTGATTGCTGGTTCTTTTATTTCTAGTCCAGAAACACCTGCTGGTAGCCAGTTAGGGGTTGTTGTTTTGTAGATGGCATATCCAGCGAAAAAACTTAAGAAAATGACGCTTTCTGAGAGGAGGAAGACGATGAAGCCAAACATTTTGTTGCCTTCTTCGTCGTGGGTATGTTCTGCGGCTGTGTGGGGCAATTCGTGGGAATTGATATAGCTGTCCATTTTGGTTTTTGAGGGGGAGTTTGAAACGCAAAGGAGAGGCAGCGCGGTCTTGGGGGTCTCCCCCATGAGCGACTGCCGTCGCGGAGGGAAGCGCAGAGGTACGCAGAGGGTTTTTGCGTCTTCCCGATGGTTGGCGTTATTCTGGGAGGTTGGCTGTTAGGGGTTCTGATTTGCCGTAGCCGTAGGGTTCGGAGATGATGATGGGAGTTTCTTCAAAGTTTTCTACTGGGGGGGGTGAAGAAACTAACCACTCTAGTCCGATTGCTCGCCAAGGGTTAGCGGGTGCTTTCTCGCCTTGCATCCAAGAAATCACCATGTTGAATATGAAGGGCAAGGTGGACATTCCTAAGAGAAATCCACCGAGGCTGGCGATGATGTTCCAGAATTGGTACTCTGGGGCGTAGGAAGCAACTCGGCGTAACATTCCTTGCAATCCCAAGGGGTGCATGGGCAAAAAGTTGAGGTTGGTGCCGATAAAGGCTAACCAAAAGTGGATTTTACCCCAGCTTTCGGAGTACATCCGCCCGGTCATTTTGGGGAACCAGTGATAGATGGCTGCAAATAAGCCCATTGTCACGGTGCCGTAGAGGACGTAGTGGAAGTGTCCGACTACAAAGTATGTATTGTTAACGTGGACATCAACGGGCACGGAGGAAAGCATAATGCCTGTGATTCCTGCGAACACAAACATGACTAATGCGCCCAAGGCAAACAGCATGGCGGTATTTAGCCGCAGTTTACCGCCCCAAATAGTTGCTACCCAAGCAAATACTTTTATTCCTGTGGGGACAGACACGCACATCGTTGTCAGCATGAAAATCAACCGCATCCAGCCAGGAGTACCGCTGACGTACATGTGGTGTACCCAAACAATGCCGCTAACTACGGCAATCAACATTGATGAAACAGCAACTACTTTGTAACCAAATAAGGGTTTACGTGAATAAACTGGGAAGATTTCTGAGAAAATGCCGAAGATGGGCAAAATAATCACGTAAACGGCTGGGTGGGAGTAGAACCAGAAGTAATGCTGGAACATTACTGGATTTCCACCCTTGGCGGGGTCGAAAAAGGCGGTGCCAGCAGTTAAGTCTAGTAGCAGCATCACCGCACCAGCTGTCAGTGCTGGCAGTCCAAATAGTTGAATGATTTGGGCGCTAAAGACTGCCCAGACAAACAACGGCATTTTGAAGAAGCCCATTCCTGGGGCCCGCATCTTGACGATTGTGGTGACAAAGTTGACTGCCCCCATAATTGAGGATACGCCGGATATTGCCACTGCTAACAGCCAGAGAACTTGACCATTAATTAAGTTACCTGTGGGATTCTGGAGACTGACTGGCGGATAAGACCACCAACCGGCTTGGGCTGGGCCTCCAGGGACGAAGAAGCTACCCATCATCAAAATCCCAACCACTGGTACCATCCAAAAGGCGACGGCATTCAGGCGGGGAAATGCCATATCTCGCGCCCCAATCATCAGGGGCACTAGATAGTTGGCAAAACCAACGAGTGAGGGAAATGTCCACAAAAACAGCATCACAGTGCCGTGCATGGTGAACATACCGTTATAGACAGTGCGATCGACTAAATCTGATTCGGGTGTCATCAGTTCTCCCCGCATCACCATCGCAAAGATACCGCCGACGAGAAAGAAGAAAAATGAGGTAACGAGATACTGGATACCAATTACCTTGTGGTCGGTACTAAAGCTAAAGTATTCTTTCCAGCTACTCGGAGATTCGTGGTTAGGCTTCTCATCAGGGAGAAGGATGCCTTCAATAGGAACATTAGTCATGGTTACTTTCCTTTCAACCAGGTGAATTGACTAGAGGAGGTGCAGCAGGTGGAACTGTAACCCAACCAGTTTGGACTGATTGATTGGATGTTTGAGCATACTCAGAAGCCGCTTGATTCTTTGCTGGGGATGGCTTTTGAGTTGCAGCTTGGGCTAGCCACTGCTGATAATCTTCAGGAGATTCGACGATAACATTCGCTTGCATCGTCGCAAAGTATGTGCCGCTGTATTGAGAATCGGTTAATCGGTATTGTCCGGGGCGGATGGGAGTAAATTCAAAGTCGATCGCGTGGTTAGGGATAATATCCTGCTTGAGGCGGAACGCAGGAATATAGAAGCCGTGGAGAACGTCTTGTGATTTCAGTGCTAAACGTATCCGGCGATCGCTTGGTAAATGCAATTCGGTACTGGTAATATCTCTTTCTGGGTAATGAAAAACCCACGCCCACTGTTTAGCTAATACGTCGATTTTCTCAACGGGTTCTGCTAAGGCTTTAGCTGGTGCTGCATAAGCTGATTCCATTGCCAGGGGATTATGCAAGTGAACTATTTCCGATGGGCCTTGAATTCCCATTTGTTCGTAAACTTGGTAGCTGTAGCTTGCAATCCAAAAGACTAACAGAATTGGGATTGCTGTCCAGACAACTTCCAAGGCGACGTTACCTTCAATCGGGGGGCCGTCAGTGAAGTCATCTTTGACTGCCCGATGGAAGATGACAGAATACATCAGAGTACTTGTTACTCCCAAGAAGATGAAGGCACCGAGGGTTACTAAAAAGCTAATCAAATCATCAATGAGTAGGGATTCGGCTGCTGCTTGGGGAGGAAGCCAAGAGTAAGACTGCTTGCCGATCCAGAGACTCATAGAAGTCACTGCGATCGCGCCTGTAAGCAGCGTCAAAATATTTAAAATCTTCTGGATTTTCATGGTCTTTGGTTATTGGGCATTGGGTATTGGGCATTGGGCATGGGGCATTGGGTATTAGTCAAAGGACAAATGACTTACTTAAGTGTTGTGTTGAGGTCTTGGTGCGATCGCAGCAAATTATCTGCGGTATTGTGTACACCAAACTCGGCGGCTAATTGCGCTCCTAGTGTGCCGTGGATATACAGAATGAACATGATTGCTATGCCTGCGAACAAATAGATCCATTGCACTTCTCTATCTGTCTGTTTATATTCTTGTTTGCCCCAAACGAAGCGCTGCCATGCTCTCCAGATGGTCATACCAACAATCAGCGCTAATAAGAACACACCACCTACACCATGCCAAAGCATAGTTTCCATTGCCTGCAATCCCCAGGCACTCTTTATATCAGCTGGTGGTGCTGCCAATAGCATTTCGTAAAAGCCTGCTCCTACTGTGAAAAATGTGATGATGCTGGCAGCTAACATGTTGTACCAGCCAACAGCAAATAAGTTGTCACGTTCCACAGTAATTGCCAAAAATTTGAAGACCCATTTTTCAAAGGGGAACAGAACACCAACAATATCAAAGGTCATCCCAATGATGAACAAACCTATTGTCAGATGGACTAAGTTGGGATGAATGGGAATTGTGTAAGGCAGTCCGTTTGCACCTAGAGAGCCGCTCAATTGATCAATTAATTCTGAGTTCATCGCAACACACCATCCTTTACTGCTTCCACAACTGGCACGGTATGCAATCCATATACCCAAACAAGCTCATCGCCGAGATATACTTGTAAGCCAACTATTAAGGTTAAAATTAGTCCGGCTCCCAAATAATAAATCGGTACTTTTTTCGGATTTCGGGCACGAATTACATAGCGCCAAGCTGTAATTGCTGTGATAATTCCCGAAAGCGACCAACCAATTAGCGTATGCAAATTCAGCACCGATTTCGCTAAACTGTAAGGCTGTGCTAATCCCGCTTCAAACTGACCAAAAATAATTGCGACGAAGATGGCGATCGTGGCAACTAACATATTCCACCAACTCACCTCAAAAAGACCGGATTTACCAGTAAAATAGCCAATTACATCGCAGAAGAAGGAAAACAACACCATCGCAATTACGAAGTGGACAACGATGGGATGAATCGTATCTGGATAGGGCAAATTGTGGTCGTTCAAGGATGTTAAATACTCAATCATCGTCTTCTCCTAGACATATCTACCGCACTTTGGTCAATAAATTTTGGATTTTGGATTAGCGATCGCGCAGTCTTAGCGAGCGTCTTTTAGATTTATTCCGTCCCAGACGAGATATAAACTAAAAGACCCTAATCAAAAATCTAAAATCGCTAGTCAAGCTTCAATAATTGATGGACACTCACTAACATCACCACAAGTATCCATCCATAATTGATCGAATTCTGTTCAATATCTGCGCGGTTCAATACGCTTAATCATGTCTTAGCTTTTTGTAGCCAAATTTGGTTAAATTGCCTACATGGAATAATTTTTGTTTTGATTCATTTCCTTATGCCAATAGTCTGCAACAGCAATTCTTGATGTAGCTAAATCAAATCGCTGTCGTTTGTTGATTTGCTTAACCTATCCTTTAGCTTAAGTAAATTTTTATGAATTGTCAAAACAATAAATATTAAACTTTTAAAAGTTAAGTGTTTAACAAATAAATATTTTCACAATGTATTTATTTTTGCAGTTTTTAAAATATAAAAAAGTCGAAATATCATATTTGTCTGTAAGTTATTTCACAATAATAAAATATTTGTTTGTGATGTAAATAACAAAAATATTTGAATCACTCAAAAAGCCCCTTAAAAAGACAAAAGTAAGGAATCAATCTTAAGTCAGAACTCAGAAATATAGTTTATTACAACAGGTTCGCTTTTTCGTCATGATATTATTTTCATAATTCTTTCATTTTTATCTTACTTCTGCTAAAGTGAGACAAAAGTGAGAAGATTATGAAATTGGTATAATGAGATTTAATATCAATAATTTTCAGATGCAACTACCGCAGCACGGACAAAAATTGGCTGTAGCGTCTGGGCTGCTATTGTGGCTATGTTTGAGTGGGTGTAGCCCGTCAATCTCCGATTCTCAACCACAGTTAAGTCCAAACCCAGGCACAACTAACACCAACCTAGATAAAAAAGGTAAAAAAGTAGTTCTTACCACCTTTACAGTCATTGCAGATATGGCGCAAAACGTGGCAGGAGACAAGGCGATTGTTGAATCCCTCACCAAACCAGGGGCGGAAATTCATGGTTACGAACCAACTCCTAGCGATTTGGTGAGGGCGCAAAAAGCAGACCTAATTTTGAATAATGGTCTTAATTTAGAGCGTTGGGCGCAGAAATTGTATAATAGCGTCCCTAATGTACCTCACATTACCCTAAGTGAAGGAATTAAGCCTGTAGAAATTACGGAGGATGCCTACAAAGGGAAACCTAATCCCCATGCTTGGATGTCACCACAAAATGCCTTGATTTACGTAGATAATATTCGCAAGGCATTAGTTAATTTAGACTCAGCGAATGCAGAGACTTATAACACCAATGCCAAAGCATACAGCCAAAAGATTAAGGAAGTTGACGAGAAACTGCGAAAAGCCGTGTCGGTAGTTCCAGCAGACAAGCGCTACATGGTAAGCTGTGAAGGCGCGTTCTCATACGTCACCCGCGATTATGGCTTGAAAGAAGCTTATCTCTGGGCAGTCAACTCTGAACAACAAGCTACTCCCAAACAGCTAGAAAAAGTCATTGATATAGTTAAAAAAAATAAAATACCTGTAGTTTTCTGTGAAAGTACAGTGAACGATGGAGCGCAACGTCAGGTAGCTAGAGAATCGGGAGCAAGGTTTGGTGGAGTGTTTTATGTTGATTCCCTCTCTCCAGCGAATGGGCCAGCACCAACTTATCTCAAGTTGCTAGAACTTAATATTAATACTCTAACTCAGGGATTAGAGGAAAAGTGAGCAAGTATGCAAGAATAAATTTAATTATTTAAAATTAGCTTGTAGTAAGGACTTTAGTCCTGTTTTGTTCTCTAGAAAACGTTAAGTATTCGCAAAAAAGGCTGGAGCCACTCATTACAAACTAATGATTAATCTTAGAGGTGATTTTTAGTGAAATCTATTAGTATTGATGTCGAAAATCTGACAGTTGCTTACCACGGCAAAGTTGCTTTACATGGTGCTTCTTTGCGAATTCAAGCAGGTTCAATTAGTGGTTTAGTGGGGATGAATGGTAGTGGTAAATCAACCTTATTTAAGGCGATTATGGGTTTTTTGAAGCCAGTTACAGGACGGGTTTTGATTAATGGTTTACCCATAAAAGCTGTACAGAAAAAAAGCTTGGTTGCTTATGTACCACAGTCGGAAGAAGTAGACTGGAATTTTCCAGTAAGTGTCCATGATGTGGTGATGATGGGACGCTACGGATACATGAATATACTGCGAATTCCGTCGGCGAACGATCAAAGAGTGGTGAGGGAGAGTTTGGAAAGAGTGCAAATGTGGTCGATGCGCGATCGCCAAATTGGAGAACTCTCTGGGGGACAGAAGAAACGTGCTTTTCTCGCCCGTGCTTTAGCACAAAAAGGAACAGTCTTACTATTAGATGAACCCTTCACCGGGGTAGATATCAAAACAGAAAAAGCGATGATTGACTTATTGCTGGAATTGCGAGAAGAAGGTCATACAATTTTGATTTCTACTCATGATTTGGCTTCTATAACTACTTTCTGTGACCAAGTAGTACTAATTAATCGGACTATTTTAGCTTATGGTGATACATCCGAAGTCTTCACAGAAGAAAATCTCTCACGGACTTTTGGCGGTTCTCTGGGAGATTTATCACTCAGCAAAAGCCAGATAATCCGCAGAAATCAAAATGAATCTGATTAATCACTAATTAATATTGTTAAAAATATGAATACTCTTGCATTCTTAGACTGGTTAACCACACCCCTACAGCATGAATTCATGGTGAAGGCAATTTGTGTAAGTGCCTTAGTTGGGGTGGTCTGTTCTGTTTTATCTTGTTTTATGACCCTCAAAGGTTGGGCATTAATGGGAGATGCTGTTTCCCATGCGGTAATGCCTGGGGTTGTAATTGCTTATGTTTTAAATATCCCTTTTGCTGTGGGCGCTTTTGTCTTTGGAGTGGGTTCAGTTATTGCGATCGGTTATATCAAAGCGAAGACGAGAATTAAGGAAGATACTGTCATCGGACTTGTATTTACAGGATTTTTTGCTCTGGGTTTGGTATTAGTTTCCAAAACTCCAAGCAGCGTTGACTTGACGCATATTTTGTTTGGGAATGTCTTGGGTATTTCTAATGAAGACATTATCCAAACGGTGATTATTAGCGTAATTACTTTAGTAACAATAGCTGTTTTACGCAAAGACTTACTATTATTTTGTTTTGACCCCACTCATGCACGTTCCATTGGCTTGAATACAGGGGTACTGCACTATATTTTACTATCATTACTCTCGTTAACTGCTGTCGCCGGACTCCAGACAGTGGGAATTATTCTGGTTGTAGCTATGTTGGTTACTCCGGGAGCAACGGCTTACTTATTAACAGACCGTTTCGACCACATGATACTAATTGCAATGGCATCGGGCGTATTTTCTAGTGTTATGGGGACTTACATCAGCTATCATATCGATGGTGCAACAGGGGGTTGCATAGTTGTGTTGCAAACCTTGTTGTTTGTCATAGCAATGATTTTTGCACCTAAACATGGGTTATTGGTAAGAGCAAAGAAGCAAGAAAACACTGACTGATTCAGTATGAAATAGCCTTTGCTATTTACGTAATCCCCATTCCGCAGGTGTGAGGGCGAAACAAGTGTCGTTTAAAATTGTGGTAATTGGTACTTCTTTAGGCGGATTATCAGCATTGAAAATTATCCTGGGCAATTTACCAGCAGACTTCTCTGTACCGATCGCGATCGTGCAACACCGTCACAAAGAGTCTAGCAATACACTCCAGGATTTATTACAAGAGTCTACTTTGTTGAAAATTCGCGAAGTGGAAGACAAGGACGAAATACTACCGGGATATATCTACATAGCACCAGCAGATTATCATTTACTGGTTGAGCCAGGTCACTTTGCCCTTTCGACTGATGAGCCTGTTTCTTATGCTAGACCATCTATTGATGTGCTGTTTGAGTCGGCAGCTGATGTCTACACAGAGGAAGTTATTGGTGTAATATTGACAGGAGCAAACCAAGATGGTATGCAAGGTCTTAAGAAAATAAAGGCGCGGGGAGGAATTACCATTGTACAAGAACCTGCCACAGCGGAGAGCGACATTATGCCAGAGGCAGCAATTTCTGGTGTTGCAGTAGACTGGATTTTGACACTCTCAAACATTGCTTCCCAGATGGTCAAGCTTTGTCAATCATCACAGAAATAAACCGATGCAGATGGAACCCAAAGTCAACATCCTCCTAGTGGATGATAAACTAGAAAATTTGCTGGCACTAGAGGCAATCCTAGAAAAACTAGGGGAAAATCTTGTGAGAGCTACTTCTGGGGAAGAAGCTTTGAGGTGTCTGCTGCATCAAGACTTTGCAGTGATTTTGCTGGATGTGCAAATGCCAGGGATGGATGGCTTTGAAACTGCTACCTTAATTCGCAATCGGGGGCGATCGCGTCACACTCCAATTATCTTTCTTACCGCCTTTAGCACCAGCGACCAAATGCTGTTTAAAGGTTATGCTTTGGGTGCTGTTGATTATCTGCTTAAACCACTAGACCCCAATATTTTGACTTCTAAAGTCACAGTATTCGTAGAACTATTTAAGAAAACAGAAGCCGTCAAGCAACAAACAGCGCAGCTAGTAGCTGTGAATACCGAACTCAGGCAAAGTGAAGAACGATTTCGATCGCTAAGTACCTGCTCACCCGTTGGCATTTTTGAAACTGATACTGAAGGTAACTGTAAATATACTAATCCCCGCTATCAGGCAATTTGTGGCTTGAAAGCGGCAGAGAGTTTAGAAAAAAAATGGCTAGAATCGGTTCATCCAGAAGATAAAGAACGAGCGATCGCTAGTTGGTCTGCTTACATCTGTGAAGGTCGGGAATACTCAGAAGAATTTCGCTTTCAAGCTGTTCATGGTAACATTCGTTGGGTTCAAGTCCGCTCATCACCGATGCTTTCCAGTCAAGGAGACTTGTTGGGTTATGTAGGCACTCTTGAAGATATTACTGAACGCAAGCAAGCAGAAGAAGTCCGCGCTCAAGTGATTCGCGAACAGACGGCAAGACAAGAAGCAGAAGCCGCGAATCGCATGAAAGATGAGTTTCTAGCTGTTCTCTCCCACGAACTTCGCACGCCTCTAACCTCGATGCTCGGCTGGTCGAAAATCCTCCGCGCCAAAAAACTTGACGAAAAAGCTACTTCCCGTGCCTTGGAGGCGATCGAACGCAACGCCATATCTCAGATGCAACTAATTGAGGATATCTTGGATGTATCTCGGATTATCCGTGGTCAGTTGCGGTTAAATGTATCTGCGGTAAATTTGCTCTCGGTGATGGAGGCAGCTTTAGAGGCAGTTCGTCCCCTCGCAGAGCCAAAAGATATTCAATTAAATACTGTGCTGGATACTTCGATAGGGTCAGTATATGGCGATCCAGCCCGTTTACAGCAAATTGTCTGGAACCTACTAACTAATGCCATTAAGTTTACCCCTAAAGGTGGTAGGGTTGAAGTCAGGCTATCAAAGTATCTTGGATTTTCGATTTCAGACTTTCCTGCGGAATACTACGCGAACGGCGTGAGCGCTACTTCTCTACGTTCGCACAGCGTGTCGCAGACAGAGGCTACGCCAACGACAAGGCTCAGTACAAGTCAGTCAAACGATTTTGGATTAGGATCTAATAGTGAAAATTTAGACTCTTCAAACACTGATGAAAGCAGTAATCTAAAATCCAAAATTCAAAATCCACAATCTCAGTACGCCCAAATTCAAGTTATTGATACGGGCATTGGCATCAGTTCCGAGTTTTTACCCAAAGTATTTGAACGTTTTCGGCAAGCAGACAGTACCACAACGCGATCGCACAATGGATTAGGGCTAGGACTAGCGATCGTCCGTCATCTAGTGGAACTGCACAAGGGTAAAATCTTTGCTCAAAGTTTAGGTAGTGGACAAGGAGCAACCTTTACTGTGAGACTACCACTGCTACAAGACAATAGGGGTGGCAGGACGAGTAGAGAAGCGACAGGAGAAACTTCTTCCTCTGTGGCATCGACGCCCCTTGCTGGATTAAGAGTTCTAGTTGTAGATGATGAAGCAGATACCCGTAACTTTCTCAGTTTTATGTTTGAGGAGCATGGGGCTTTTGCCACTGCGGTAGGATCAGTTGATGAAGCACTAGCAGTACTTGAACAAGCAAAACCAGATATCCTGATTAGCGACATCGGTATGTCAGAGCAAGATGGTTATACGCTGATTAGGAAACTGCGCTCTTTAGAACCAGAAAAAGGCGGACGCATCCCTGCGATCG
The DNA here is from genome assembly GCF_963920915.1 of Nostoc sp. PCC 9305. Taxonomy (NCBI): domain Bacteria; kingdom Bacillati; phylum Cyanobacteriota; class Cyanophyceae; order Nostocales; family Nostocaceae; genus Nostoc; species Nostoc sp. PCC 9305. Next base: position 83,422 of record NZ_CAWUDN010000001.1, on the reverse strand, counting down.
CTTTAACAGCGTACACGCGAGAAGAAGACCGTTTAGAAGCACTTTCAGCAGGGTTCCAGCAGCATTTATCTAAGCCAATTGACCCCAATAAATTGATTGCTGCCGTTGCCAATGTTTTAGAACTACCTCTAGAAGTTCCAGTGAGTTGATTTGGAAGTGGGGATTGGGGAATGGAATAGGGTACAGGGTACAGGTGACAGATTATTCCCTATAACCTCTCACCTGTAACCTCTCCCATAACCCCAATGCCTAATCAAGACGAAGTTAAGGCATGTTTTTTGAGTTCGTCTAGAGAAACCACTTCCAAAGCTCTAGCATGGGTTGCTGAAAGTATGACGGGTGGAGCAACGCCAGCTTCTAGAGCTTCTTGCCAGCGAGAAGCACACAAACACCAGCGATCGCCAGGCTTCAATCCAGGAAAATTAAAATCAGGAACAGGTGTGCTGAGGTCGTTCCCCTGCGATTTGGTGAACTCCAGGAATTCTGATGTCACTTGGGCACATACGACATGCGACCCGAAATCTTGACCACCTGTACGACAAAAACCGTCGCGGTGAAACCCAGTCATGGGAGAAGTACAGCAAACCTCTAGGTTTCCATCGATTACATTTTTAGCGTCTGTCATCGTTAATTCGTTGTACTTGATTTTTCCACTTGATATAAGCTTATATTTATTGTCAATTCCCTGGTTGAATTAAAATCGCGATCGCTAATTAATATCCCAAAAACAGGGAATTCTAAAATTACTTATCTCAAAATCGTTAAAAATAAATTTCTCAGCAGAATATTTAAGAGCGATCGCTCTCAGTTTAAATCAAAAATAAAACCCCTGGCTAACTACCAGGGGTAATGCAAGTCAGTACTTTTCGCATGGAATGTATCCTACTCAAATACCATAGCAACCTCCTAATTTAGAGATATGCCATTTTGCCAAACAAAAAAGCCCTCAGTGGTAAGCTGAGGGTTAATTTTTTAGAATAGCGGTAATATACAAAGCTATTATTCCCAAATAAGTAAGCAAATAATACTTATAGCCTCCAACATCAGAATTTCTTGTTCCTTTTTCTACGAAAGGCTGCGCGAATAGAGAGTTGCTCCCATTCAGCAATCGTAGACATAAAATCAGACACCGATACTAAAGAGGCATATAACCAGATACATGATGTCATATATCAAAAATAACTTCGGCGTATTCCTGCCTTATAGTTTGCTTTTAAATAAGCAAACCTGATAACTGGTATCAGGTTTACTGTAGCAATAAAAGTTGATTAAAAATTGTAAAGCAGTGTAAAGTAGTTTCACAGGCAAAGACGAAACCGCCTGATTCATAAATAACCGCAATCATAAAACCATGACAACAACCTTACAACAGCGCTCAAGCGCTAACGTATGGGATCGATTCTGCGAATGGATCACCAGCACCAACAACCGGATCTACATCGGTTGGTTCGGCGTAGTAATGATTCCAACCTTGCTAGCGGCTACCGCTTGCTTCGTAATCGCTTTCATCGCTGCTCCTCCAGTAGACATTGATGGTATCCGCGAACCAGTAGCAGGTTCTTTGATTTACGGAAACAACATCATCTCTGGTGCAGTTGTTCCTTCCTCCAACGCTATCGGCTTGCACTTCTACCCAATTTGGGAAGCAGCTTCCTTAGATGAGTGGTTATACAACGGCGGCCCTTACCAATTGGTAATTTTCCACTTCCTGATTGGCATATTCTGCTACATGGGTCGTGAATGGGAATTATCCTACCGCTTAGGTATGCGTCCTTGGATTGCGATCGCATATTCAGCACCTGTTGCAGCAGCAAGTGCAGTATTCTTGGTATACCCCATCGGACAAGGTTCTTTCTCTGATGGTATGCCCTTGGGTATTTCTGGAACCTTCAACTTCATGATCGTGTTCCAAGCAGAACACAACATCTTAATGCACCCCTTCCACCAACTCGGTGTAGCTGGTGTATTCGGCGGAAGTTTGTTCTCTGCAATGCACGGTTCTTTGGTTACATCTTCCTTGGTTCGTGAAACAACCGAAACCGAGTCCCTTAACTACGGTTACAAATTCGGTCAAGAAGAAGAAACCTACAACATCGTTGCAGCCCACGGCTACTTCGGTCGTCTAATCTTCCAATACGCTTCTTTCAACAACAGCCGTTCACTGCACTTCTTCCTCGCAGCATGGCCTGTAATCGGCATCTGGTTCACCGCCTTGGGTGTCAGCACAATGGCGTTCAACTTGAACGGTTTCAACTTCAACCAATCAATCATTGACTCTGAAGGTCGTGTGATTGCAACTTGGGCGGATGTAATCAACCGCGCTAACCTGGGTATGGAAGTAATGCACGAGCGTAACGCTCACAACTTCCCTCTTGATTTGGCTGCTGGTGATTCTGCTCCTGTAGCTCTTTCCGCTCCTGCCATCACCGGTTAATTCTGAAGTTTAGCTTAATCAAAAAGCGCTCTCCTTAAAAGGAGAGCGCTTTTTGTTTTAATGTATAGGAATTACAAGTTGCTTTAACGTACTTTTTCTAAAAATTTCCTATAGGACAATATATAGGAATAGACATCTTATCCCAAACTACACTTATCAATAATAAGTTGACGCATCCTTAATTAGTTCTGTCAATTACTACGTAAACGACTTGAGTTAAGGAAAAATATATTTCTAGCCAATTTTTCACTATAGGGAACCATATCTCTTCAACATTTATATAATTTAAAGATCAAAACCGTTGAATTTTCTTTCTTCTACTTTCAAATAGTATTGCTGTGGTAAAGCTGTAGCCAATGCTTCTATGCTGACAGTTTTTATAGATTGTAATAAATTAATCAGGATTTTTAGTATTAAATATTCGGCAAGTCCAAGTTCCTGTTTCAGGTGTTTTTCCTAAAATTCAGACAATTTTATCATTAAATAATGCTTATTGCGAATGAAGGCTCTTTATTGTTTTATCATAAATTGCCAAATTCTTTAGTATGTAGGCATTTCAGGCTATTTTATCTTACCTCAAGCTGTGCAAGTGATATTTTCTTAGTGTAAACTATCAGACATATTTTACACTGCGAGATTTGCATAAACATTGAACCTACATATACCTCTGTAGGAAGTCTCTTTGAATACAGACTATTTTTTTATCCCTAAATATCAAAGAGCTTATACACGAAATTCTAAATTATTAGAAGATTTGATCATAAAAAACAAATTTTGCAAAAAAATTAATAATTATTTTAGATTTAAAGTTATTAAATTTTAGTACATAATAAAAACTTTTATCACGCAACCACTAATGCTATTTCCTGAAAATGAAAGCCAAAGGAGTTTTAATTTCCTTTTCTCTAAAAATCCCAATCCGATGTGGGTCTATAACCAGAATAATCTGCAATTCTTAGATGTAAATGAAGCTGCTGTTTTTCACTACGGCTACTCACGAGAAGAGTTCTTGCAAATGCGAATAACTGACATTCGCCCTTCAGAAGATGTGCCTCTCTTGCTTGAATATTTACGACAAAAGCATTCTAGCTTGGACTTTACTGGACGATGGCGACATCAGCGAAAAGACGGACAGATTATTGATGTTGAAATTTTCACACAGACAATAGACTATGGAAGTTATAAGGCTCGCTTAGTTCATATACGAGATATCACAGAACACAAACAAATAGAAAGAACTCTTCAACAAAGTGAAGCTAGATTTCGAGTTATTTCTGAAGCTATCCCTGTTCCATTCATTATTTCGCGTGTGTCTGATGGGTTAATTTTATACGCTAATACAGAGTTGCTTCAAACATTTCAGTTTTCTCCAGAGTATTTAGTTAATCGTAAGAAAATTGTAGATTTATATCATAATGTGACAGATTTAGAAGCCCTGTTAAAAGTTCTTAATCAGCAAGGTTTTATTCATAATTATGAACTGCAATTAAAAAAAGTAGATGGAACTCGTTTTTGGGCGATCGCTTCCTTACAATATTTAGTTTTTAACAATGAGTCAGCCATTTTAACAGTATTTAATGATATTAATGACCGCAAAAATGCCGAAACAAAACTTCAAGAACAAAATGATTTTTTGCGGATAATTTTTGAGAATATACCATTGATGATTGCCCTGGTCAATGCCAATGGTAAACTCCAGTGGGTGAACCAAGAATGGGAAAATATTCTCGGTTGGAAATTTCAAGATTTCCAAACTCGTGATGTTTTGGAAGCACTATACCCTAATCCTGAATATCGACAGTATGTAATTAGTTATATGCAGTCTGCACAACGCAATTGGGGTGACTTTAAAACTCAGGTGCGCGATGGTCGTTTATTGGATACGTCTTGGACTAATGTTTACCTTTCAAATGGTCAAATTATCGGTATTGGACAAGACATCACAGAACGTAAGCAAACTGAACTAGCTCTCAAAGCCCAAGCCGAGCGGGAGCAATTGATGCGAACTGTCGCTCAACGGATTCGTCAATCTTTGAATCTTCAAAATATTCTGAATGCAACAGTTCAGGAAGTGCGAGATTTACTTGGGGTTGATCGAGTAGTAGTTTATCAGTTTGACTCAGAGATGATCGGCACAATTATGGCAGAATCAGTGGAACCTGGATGGACAGTTTCTTTAGGTGTGGAGATTCCTGATACGTGTTTTCAAACAGGTGCAGGATTGGAATATTATCAGGGACACAAACGAGCGATCGCTAATATTTATGAAGCTGGACTAACTGATTGCCATATTCGCCTGTTAGAACAATTTGAGGTGAAAGCAAATTTAGTTGTGCCAATTTTACTAGAAGTAAGCTCTCAAAACCCTGGCTCTCACATTTGGGGTTTACTGATTGCTCACCAATGCTCTAGTTTTCGTGAGTGGGAAGAAAATCAATTAGATTTGCTCGATCAAGTGACAGTCCAATTAGCGATCGCAATTCAACAATCCAGCATCTTAGCGCAAGCTCAAACTGAACTTGTTCAAAGACAAAAAGCTCAAATAAAGTTAAAAACAGCCTTGGCTGAAAAAGAAGTTCTTTTAAAAGAAGTTCATCATCGCGTTAAAAATAATTTGCAAATTGTCTCCAGTTTATTACAACTTCAGTCTCAAACACTCAAAGATCCAGAAATAATCAAAGTTCTTCGAGAAAGTCAAAATCGAATTGAGTCAATATCTCTAATTCACAAAAATTTATATACTTCCGCAAATATTGGACAAATTGATGTCGCTGACTATATCAGTAATTTAGCAGCCAGCTTGCTAATTTCCTATCAAATATGTCCTGGTAAAATTTCTTTAGAAACTCATATAGATTCAGTAAGCTTGAATGTCGATCAAGCTATTGCCTGTGGATTGGTGATTAACGAATTAATCTCCAATGCTCTCAAACACGCTTTTCCCAATCAACAAGTAGGCACAATCAGTATTACTTTACACAATATTGGCAATAGTATCGAGATGACTATCCGAGATAATGGGATTGGTTTGCCAGATAATTTAGATTGGAGAAATACTGATTCTTTGGGTCTATCGTTAGTACATGACTTGGTTACAGAACAACTAGAAGGCGATATTACTCTAGAACGCGATCGTGGAACAGTATTCAAAATAAAATTTACGCAGTTAACTTTGCATTAATAAATATCAAATGGGTCAAGCTAGGATTTTAGTTGTTGAAGATGAAGTGATTGTGGCTAGGACTATTGCTAGTCAACTCAGTCAATTAGGATACATTGTTACGGGTACAGCTTCATCTGGAAAAGTTGCCATTGCCAAGGCATCGGAAACTCAACCAGAACTAGTATTAATGGATATTATTCTTAAAGGTGATATGGACGGTATTACTACCGCCAGTCAGATTCGCGAACAGTTAGATGTACCTGTAATTTATTTAACCGCTTATGGCGACGATCATACTTTAGAAAGAGCCAAAATTACCCAGCCTTTTGGATACATAGTTAAACCATTTACTACAAAAGATTTAAAAATTGCGATCGAAATCGGTCTCTTGAAACACCAGTTAGAACGCGAACTGCGGGAGAATCGAGATCAGTTAGCAACCCTTTTAAACTCAATGAGTGATGCTGTAATCGCTACTAATGAGCAGGGAAAAATAACATTTATGAATCCTGCGGCTGAGGCGCTGACTGGCTGGCAGCAAAAAGATGCTTTAGGAAATGAGGCTGCGAGGATTTTTCATATTGTCAATGAAGTTACAGAGGTTACATTAGAAAATCCTGTGACAAAAGTACTGCGTGAGCAACAGGTTGTTTATTTAGGGGAATTCACATCTCTGATTACAAAAAATGGCAAAAGAGTTCCCATTGGCGATAGTGCTTCACCACTGAAGCGAGGAACTGACCAGATAAATGGTGTAGTAGTTGTTTTTTGGGATCTTAGCGAACGACGGCAAACAAAATTGCTAGAGCAAGCATTGGAAAAGGAGCAAGAACTTAACCGTCTCAAGTCCCTATTTATCTCTACTGTATCTCATGAATTCCGTAATCCCCTGACTGTTGTTCAAACGGCAGTAGAACTCATAGAAATGCAAGGAGCAAATTTGACAGATACAAAAAGAGGTATCTATTTAAAGCGAATTCAAGGAGCTGTGCAATCTATGGAAAAGCTCATGGAGGAGGTGCTATTTATGGGTCGAGCGGAAGCAGAGAAACTCATATACAACCCAGCTTCTCTTAACTTAGAGCAATTTTGTCGAGAGTTAATCGAAGATTTTTCGATTCTTGAAAACAGCGTATGTGAAATTATTTTTACCTGTCATAGTGAGAATACATCTGCTGTGATGGATGAAGGACTCTTACATTACCTATTTGGAAATCTGCTCTCAAACGCGGTTAAATATTCTCCCGAAGGTGGCAAAATTCAATTTGATTTAATATGCGACCCCATTGAGAAAGTAGCAACTTTTTATATTCAAGATCGAGGTATGGGTATTCCCGAAGCAGACCAAGCTCGACTTTTTGAATCATTCTACCGAGCCTCAAATGTCAAATCAATTCAGGGTACTGGATTGGGATTAGTAATTGTTAAAAGATGCGTTGATGCTCATCAAGGTCAAATCAGTGTCACAAGTGAAGTTGGAGTTGGTACTAAATTTACAGTAATTTTGCCCTTAAATTCTGAATCATAAGTTATAAATTCTTCTTCAACTCACATCCTGATTTTTGTTGCCAACTTGGGTTTGGTAGTGGCGCCATTTTTCTTGCTGACGCGCTCTTTTCTCTTCGGTGAGGCTATCAAAACAATCGGGACAGGAGATACCTTGCTCATATTTGGGAGACGCTTTATCTTCCTCAGAAATCGGACGCCCACAACAGAGGCACAACTCATAACTTCCTTTCTCCAATCCATGACTAACGGTTACCCGCTCATCAAAAACAAAACATTCTCCTTCCCATAAACTTTCTTGTGCTGGAACTTCCTGCAAATACTTAAGAATACCGCCTTTGAGATGATAAACTTCTCCAAAGCCTTGGGCAAGCATGAAGGATGAAGCTTTTTCACAGCGAATGCCGCCTGTACAAAACAGAGCAACCTTTTTGTGTTTAGTTGGGTCGAGATGGTGGCGCACATAATCAGGAAATTCGCGGAATGATTCAGTTTGGGGATTTTCTGCCCCTTGGAAAGTACCAATATTCACCTCATAATCATTGCGGGTGTCAATTACCGTTACTTCTGGATTGGAAATTAAATCATTCCATTCTTGGGGATTGACATAGATACCAACTTGCTCGTTTGGGTCAATTTCTGGCAACCCCAAAGTGACAATTTCTTGCTTTAACCGCACCTTCATCCGTTCAAAAGGTGGGGTTTCGGTATAGGACTCTTTGGATTCTAAGTCTGCTAGACGGGGGTCAGAACGCAGAAACCAGAGAACTGAGTCAATGGCCTGACGCGAACCGGCAATTGTACCATTAATCCCTTCAAGTGCCAGCAAAATCGTCCCCTTGACACCTTGCGCTTGGCAGTAAGACAGCAGAGGATCTCGTTTCTCGGCAAAATCTGGCAGCTTAACAAATTTATACAGTGCTGCAACAACTTGAATATTTTCTGGCTTCATCCCTTTGGTAATAGAACAATATAAGTTACAATAGCAACGGTAATCAAAGTTATCTACTATTTTAATTTTATGGGGGTTTAGCTCAGTTGGTAGAGCGCCTGCTTTGCAAGCAGGATGTCAGCGGTTCGAGTCCGCTAACCTCCATTGGAAATTTTTGATTGAAATGTGTGATGCCTGCTATTTTTGCTAGTCTACACATATTCAAATCAATTAAAACCCCATTCATTATCAAAAAATGGGATTGTTTTTCCTTGTTAGGCAGGGGGGTCGGGGAGAGGAAATTATTATAGTATTGCATTCATGGCACCGATTCAAAGCCGTACTTAGTTAGAAGAATCTCTGGATCGGGAGGTGAACTCTGACTTGACAGCACTCAGGTAATTTTGACCTTCAAAATTTGACTTATTTATACTTAGGGGGTTATTTGAAAAAGCGTCCATTGGGGTTAGTGGCAATTGTTATCTACAAAACATTTGCCGCCTTGCTGCTTATGGTTACTTCGATCGCTTTATTATTGACATTAAAAAATTATCAAACTCTAGAGGCATTTTCAGAAAATTATGTTTTAGAAGGTAAATCGATAATTATTGATTGGCTTTTAAAAAAAGTTGTTAACTTAAATCCTAGAACTCTGGCATTTAGCGGTATCGGGACAGGCATCTATGCTATTGTTACTGCTATTGAAGCCGTTGGTTTATGGTACGAAAAGCGTTGGGCACATGTCTTGGTATTGGGACTTGTCGGTATAAGTATTCCACCAGAGATTTATGAATTGATTCAGGGAATATCTCTGATAAAAATATTCGTTTTTTTGTTGAACTTAGCAGTATTTGGCTATCTATTCCGAAATTTTCCTAAAGATCCAAACTAATTTTTGATAAGAAAAAAGGTACTTCAAATGTTTGACGATAAGAGCCTACGGGTTTCCGCAAAACCAAGACCCCACGTTGTACAATCGCTAGAAATACAATCTGGAGAGCAACTTGCCTAGATCGATTCAGTCTACTCAACCACCGCTAAAATTTATTCCCCAACAGTTGAATCTGTTGGTAATCCAGATTGTTCGGTGGTTACTGCCGATCGCACTACGGTTTCGTACTCGCCCTTGGCTACCGGCTGGGATTGTCAAGATTGAAGCCAAGAATGTTGAAGTATTAGCTGAACTCTATCAACAATTCCAGTCTGGAAAAATTCGCTTTTTGTTAGCATTTCGCCACCCAGAGGTAGAAGATCCCCTCTGTATGCTGTATTTGCTTTCTCGAATTGTGCCACAAGTTGCTCGTCAAAAAGGTATTACACTAAAATCCCTGGTTCACAGCTATTTTCTTTATGACCGAGGTATGACAGTTTGGGCTGGAAAGTGGCTAGGTTGGCTGTTCTCTCTGCTGGGGGGTGTGCCGGTTCGTCGTGGTAGGCGACTAGATCGGCAAGCGATCCAAAATGCACGGGAGTTGTTTGCTAATGGCGAACTACCGATCGCAGTGGCGCCGGAAGGTGGTACTAATGGTCATAGTGGCATTGTTAGCCCCTTAGAACCTGGTGTTGCTCAAATGGCCTTCTGGTGTGTAGAAGACTTAGAAAAAGCTAACCGTTCTGAGACTGTAATCGTTGTACCGATCGCTATCCAATATCGCTACGTTGAGCCACCTTGGTCTAAACTGGATTGGCTGTTGAGTAAGTTAGAAGCTGATAGTGGCTTGAAAGTTTTGGAAACTGATTCGGGCAATCGCGAAGAGATTTATTATCAGCGCCTCTGTAGGTTGGCTGAATATCTGATTACTGAGATGGAAGAATTTTATCGTCGCTTCTATCATCAAGATATCCCAAAAACCATCTCAACTGATGAATCTGCTAGTGCTAATCAGGTATTAATTGCCCGACTCCATCGCCTACTAGATAAGGCTTTGCAAGTTACTGAGCAATATTTTGAAGTTCAAGCGCAGGGTAATTTTATTGACCGCTGTCGCCGTTTAGAAGAGGCTGGCTGGAGTTACGTTTACCGAGAAGATTTGCCAGATATTAATGCTTTAGCACCCTTCAAACGCGGTTTAGCAGACTGGATTGCTGAAGAAGCCGACTTGCGAATGCGGCATATGCGGATAGTGGAAAGTTTTGTTGCAGTCACAGCTACTTATATTCAAGAACAACCAACGGCGGAACGGTTTGCGGAAACAGCTTTGCTTGTATTCGATATGCTTTCTAGAATTCAGGATACAACGCTTCCGGGACGACCGAGGTTAGGTTTGCGACAGGCACAAATCACTGTGGGGGAGCCAATTTCAGTTACAGAACGCTTCACAAATTGTCAGGGCGATCGCCAAGCGTCTAAACAAGCTGTGAGCGATTTGACAAAAGATTTGCAAATCGCTTTAGAGAAAATGATTAGATAACAGAAATTCTAAGACTTTTTCGCTCGAATTTTGTCAAATATTGCACCTTCATCAAAAAATTTCTTTTGAATTTCGTCCCATCCTCCTAAATCTTGAGCTTTGAAGATCGTTTTAATTTTAGGAAATTTGCCTTCCGTTTCTTTTGTAACAGTCAGGTTAACGGGACGAAATCCTAATTTGGTAAACTCTCGTTGCGACTCTGGGGTGTAAAGAAATTTGATAAATGCTTCGGCAATCGGGCGAGTACCATGTTTATCAACATTTTTGTCTACAACAGCAACAGGATTGTCGATGGAGATATTAATATCAGGCACAATATATGAGATTTTTTTACCATTTTTTGCTAGTAAAATCATCTCGTTTTCGTAGTTGAGCAGAACATCACCTTGATTATCGTTGAAGAATAGTTCACTGGCATTGCGAGCCGTTTTAGGTAACAAAGGTGCATTGTTATAGACTTTAGAGGTAAAGTCCATTGCTTGATTTTCATTTTTGCCAGTTTTTGTTACAGAACCCCAAAGACTAAGGAAATTCCAGCGAGCACCGCCAGAGGTTCTAGGGTCAGGTGTAACCACATTTACGCCATCTCGTGCCAAATCTGCCCAAGTTTTGATGTTTTTGGGATTACCCTCACGAATAGCTATCGCATCTAGAGATTTAGTAACAATTGCATCATTAGGTGCTTCTTTTTCCCACCCAGGTTGAATAAACCCTGCCTGAACAAGTTTATTAATATCAAGGGCAAGTGAGAGGTGTACCACATCAGCTTCTTTACCGTCAATCACAGCAAGAGTCTGGGAACCCGATCCATCATAACTTTGATTGAAAGTGACGTTTTGGTTATGTTCTTTCTTCCACTGTTCAATAAATTTGGGAATGATCTGCTGGTATGCTGCGCTAGTAACTGAGTAAGAAACAAACGTTAGTGTTACATCATTCTGGGAAATCGTGCCAGTATTACCAGTATTATTGATATCACGTGGAGAGCAGGCAGCCATCACGACACTCAAGCTAACTCCGACAAAGAATAGGGACGTAACACCCAACGAAGAATACTTATACAACCAATTTCGTATTAGTTGTATGCGCCACTGTCTTGCAGCGTGTAAAGCTTTAACAATATAAGTCTGAACTAATTCAGTCAAATATCTCTTTGATTTAAAAGTACGTTGCCTCTGGTTCATCAAATTTTTCCCTTAAATCTGCGGTAACTTGATCTAGATACTGTTGTTAAGGGGCATTATAAAACAGTGGTTAAGGATAAATAACTTTTTATTAACCTAAATTTAAAGAAATTATCTCCGTACCGAAATCAACCAGTCAGACAGTCAAAAGCGATCGCTGTTCAACCAAGGATTTGTGTAAAAATAACCTGAACAGTTTTTGTGTGAAAGCTAGATTTAGCAAGCTATTCCAAATAAATTTTGTACAACTTATTTTTACATGATGCCTTACATGAATGACCGTGATTTTCGGAAGGTAGTGTCAGATTGGCTAGTTGGGGAAGTTTACAAACGAATAACCAATGGTGGATAAAATAACTATTAATAAGAGATTAGACAAAACTTATACTATATCAATTAGTTTTCTTTATGACTTTTGTTGTGGAGAGCAAATATCGTCACACAGATGGCTGTCACTTTCGGTAACATTAGGATTAGTTGCGAGATAATCCCCGATCCAATTACAACCTTTTTTGAGTAAGTTATTCAATTTAACATTCAAGTTTAATATTAAATCTTCACGATCAATACTCCATAATCTGACTGTTCTGTCAGAACTAGCAGAAGCAATCATTTGACCATCGGGGCTAAAACTTACTCCATAAACCTGATCGGTATGTCCTTCTAGGGTTCTCAAAATTGTCCCATCACGATTCCATAATTTTACTGTTCTGTCAGAACTAGCAGAAGCAATCATTTGACCATCAGGGCTAAAACTTACTTCCCAGACCCGCTCAGTATGTCCTTCCAGGGTTTTCAAGAGGATTCCATTCAGATTCCATAATCTGACTGTTCTGTCAGAACTAGCAGAAGCAATCATTTGACCATCGGGACTAAAACTTACTCCATAAACCCGATCGGTATGTCCTTCTAAGGTTCTCAAAATTGTCCCATCAGGATTCCACAGTCTGACTGTTGTGTCCAGACTAGCAGAAGCAATCATTTGACTATCAGGGCTAAAACTTACTCTATAGACCCGATCGGTATGTCCTTCTAAGGTTCTCAAAATTGTCCCATTACGATTCCATAGTCTTACTGTTTTATCAGCACTAGCAGAGGCAATTATTTCACCATCGGGGCTAAAACTTACTCCATAGACCCGATCGGTATGTCCTTCTAAGGTTCTAAAAAGTATCCCATCACAATTCCATAATCTGACTGTTCTGTCAATACTAGCAGAAGCAATCATTTGACCATCGGGGCTAAAACTTACTCCCCAGACCTGATCAGTATGTCCTTCTAGGGTTCTCAAGAGGATTCCATTATTACTACGTAATCTGACTGTTCTGTCAATACTAGCAGAAGCAATCATTTGACCATCGGGGCTAAAACTTACTCCCCAGACCTGATCAGTATGTCCTTCTAGGGTTCTCAAGAGGATTCCATCCAGATTCCATAATCTCAATGTTCTGTCACCACTAGCAGAAGCAATCATTTGACCATCGGGGCTAAAACTTACTCCCCAGACCCGATCGGTATGTCCTTCTAGGGTTCTCAAGAGGACTCCATTCAGACTCCATAATTTTACTGTTCTGTCAGAACTAGCAGAAGCAATCATTTGACCATCGGGGCTAAAACTTACTCCATAAACCCGATCGGTATGTCCTTCTAGGGTTCTCAAGAGGACTCCATTCAGATTCCATAATTTTACTGTTCTGTCAGAACTAGCAGAAGTAATCATTTGACCATCGGGGCTAAAAGCTAGTCCCCAGACCTGATCAGTATGTCCTTCTAGGGTTCTCAAAAGGACTCCATTCAGATTCCACAGTCTGACTGTTGTGTCCAGACTAGCAGAAGCAATCATTTGACCATCGGGGCTAAAACTTACTCCATAAACCCGATCGGTATGTCCTTCTAGGGTTTTCAAAAGGATTCCATCCAGATTCCACAGTCTGACTGTTGTGTCCAGACTAGCAGAAGCAATCATTTGACCATCGGGGCTAAAACTTATTCCATAAACCCGATCAGTATGTCCTTCTAAGGTTCTCAAAAGTATCCCATCACAATTCCATAATTTTACTGTTTTATCAGAACTAGCAGAAGCAATTATTTGACCATCGGGGCTAAAACCCACTCGAAGAACATCATTAGTATGCCCTAAAAAAGTTTGTAAAAGCTTACCGTCTAAGTCCCAGATTTTAACAGTTTGATCGTCACTGACTGAAGCGATTATTGAAGCATCTGGGCTGAAAGCCACCCCATTTACTTCACCCTCATGTCTTATCAATTGATTTTGTTCACTAATTTCATGGCTTCCTTGTTGTAGCCTTTCAATAACATTTATTATTAATTTCTCTGAAGGATCTTCAATATTGCGTAACTTGATACCAGCCTTCACAGCAGTTACTAAAGAAATTAACTGCTGTTTTAACTGTAATTCTTTCTGAGATAAATTCAATAACTCTTGAATACGTTCAACATCTTCCTGTTCCTGATACTGACGACTTGCTAGAATAAACTCTATCTCTTTTGAATTAGTAATACTTTCACGTCTTCGCTGTAACCAGTCTTGAGCTTCTACTAGTAATGCTCCTCGCAACAAAGCACCATTATCTTTACCACTGTTTTCCCAGATATACTTTTCAGTTCGTAACCGCTCTTGCCATTTTCTAAATTCCCGGTCTTCCTCCATCCATTGCCGCAGGCGTTCCCAACCTCTAATTAAAGCTTCATGAACTACTTCAACAGTTGGTTGTTGTTTAGATTCATCATAACTTGTGGCTACTAAACGAGCTTCTAGTTCGCGCTCTGAACTAGCTAATTTATTTACTAATTTCCAGTTTTCTTCTCCAATCTCATCACGGGTAGCCAGACGACGGGTATCATCTGTATTTTCTCCAAAACTTACCAATTGAGTAAATATATGCTTGGCTTGCTTCTTCTCGTCTTCGTCTAACTTGTTGTAAACTTCCTCAGCATGATTAGCTAACGCTTTCTCTACCCCCCCAATTTCATCATAGGCAGAAATTGTCAATTGACCATTGCTACGCTTTTTCCATAGTTTTTCTAGGGTAAACTCTAGCAAGGGTAATTCGCCTTGATTGTTCTTTATAGCATTCAGGATAATTTGTGTTAGTCCATCTTGAATTTTTAATCCTGCTACCTTCGCAGGTTTTTCAATAGCCTCTTTTAACTCATCGAAACTCATCTTTAGAAGATTTTCTGGCTTCCATGTTTGCAAAGCTTTTCCTAAAGCAGGATGAGATAGAGCATATCCATAAAAATCTGCTCTCAAAGTAATAACTAAAATAACATCAGGTATTCGTTTTTGACTTTCTATTTCGATTACTTCTAATAATTGATTTATAAAAATATTTCTTTCATATTCTAAAGAAAGTGTGTAAAGTTCTTCAAGTTGATCAATGACTATTAAAAACCGCTCTTTAGAAGAAAATTCTTGCAACTTAAATTCTAAAATATTTTTTAAAGTTAAATCTTCTTTTTTGAAATTATCTACATATTTTTTAGCTTTGGTTACTCGTTCTAACGTATCCATCTCTGGTTCAAATAATTCAAGCAATGCCTTAGCCAGTCCGTAAAAAGGACTATTAGTTGGTCTAAAAGTTGCTATATTCCATGTTCCTAGTTCCTCTAATATAGGAATAAGCCCAGCAAAAATTACCGAAGATTTACCAATTCCAGAATTACCAACAACTGCTACTAGCGGTTTTTTTTGTACCGCATTTACTAAAGTTTTGATAAAACTTTCACGCCCAAAGAAAAAAGGCGCATCCTCCTTCCTAAAAGCAAATAAGCCTTGATAGGGACATTTTTCTAAAATTTCACTCTTTATAATACTAGTATCTTTTAAAGCTAGTACGCTATCAATACCATGCTTGTATTGTAGTTCTAACGCTTTAAAAACAGAATGGATTGAGTTTTCGTCAACACCCTGCTTTCGTAAAATTTTGCGGATTGTGGTGTTATCTAGGGATTCACCAATCTTTTGTGTCGCCTCTTTTAAGCAACTAGCCTGATAACGAGGCTTCACTTCTTTTTTAGTGAGGGCATCAATTATTTTTTTCTCACCAATCTCCGTCAGCACGAAACCTCGTTTTCTTCCTGTTCCCATAGACCTATTTTAGAAAGATGACTTTAAGGAAGTTAAGGACGACCTTACTAAGTTAGGTTTTCTTTAGCAAATCCCCAAATCTAATTGTGACAAAGGTTTCAGGATTATTACTCAGGAACTTTACTTTAATGTCGTTAATTGCGCCCCGACCATTTGGCAGTGGTGATTTGATAGGTTGTGTCGAGGTAATCAAGCCAAGACAAAAAGCAAACACCTTTATCCACAAAACCTTTGGAGAGCCAATATGCAATTTTTACTTGAAAAACTTATCTCTAGAACTTTAGCTACTGGCGCGATCGCTTCCACAATCATTCTAGCAAGTGTTCTTGCTGCCCAAGCAAATACTCTTGGCAAATTTCCTTGGCAAGGAGGAGTCTCCGGTAAAGTATCCCAGACATTGCACGTCGATGGTTTAGGCAAGTCAGCATTTGATATTGACCTTCCAGCAGGTACTCCAGTCCTCGCACCTGTTGATTCAAAAGTTGTCTGGCATTGTATTGCAAAAGGAACTTCTAACCACTACGCAATTTTACTTGAACAAGCTAATAGTGGTGGCAGGCAATATACTTTATTCCATGTTCAAGGCAATTCTGGAAATATCTATAACAACCGTCAGTTTCGTGCAGGTGAACAGATTGGTGTTGTTGCTGGTGATACACCTAAGGATCGTGGCTGTGCAGTGAGCTACGCAGTTCACCTTCATTTTGGCTTGCCTACCCAGAATGAAGTAGTGGATGGTGTAACTTTTACTAAAACATCTCCTGCTTTATATACTTTGCTTACCTCTAGCAACAGTACAGTTACGCCACCACAACCGACTACTTTCCAATCTCCTATTACTCAGTTGAGCGTTTCTGTACCCTCTATTGACTTAGCTGTTAAGGCAAACAACTTGTCTGGTAAAAAACTTTACTGGCGTTTGTATCGACCTGCTGTTGGTAATTTATCCGACAGATACTGGGACGGCGAACAGCTGGCAACAAGTAATTCCTTAACCTTGAGTAACCTTGACGGTTCGGGTGATACCCTCAAAGGTGTTAACTATTATACTGTTGTTTCTCTATCGCCGATTCCCAAGGAAGATGTGGCGAAAATGCGAACATCGTGCTTTGCGTCCTCTGGTGGTACTCAGTTATGCGATCGCGCAAGCCGTTAAGCTCGTGAAGTAAAAGCCGCAACAAAAACTTTCGTTGCGGCTTTTACCTAATTTCTTTTCTTAAGAGGTGCAACTATGAATAAATATATGCTTGAAAAATTGGCACCAATTGTAGTGATTTATTTATGCTCTTTTGTGGGAATAGGTACAGCGATCGCTGACTCTGGAACTAACTCTGCACCAACGCTGACTGATGACTCCAACACCGAACTCCAAGATACAACTTCTATCCAGCAAAACGGAGTACAACTTAATGGGTTTAATGGTTTTTCTAATCCTCTCACACCCCCTTCATGCAGCAAGCAATGGTGTGGTTTTATCATGCTCAGAACTACTCCCGTAGGCAGTGAGAGTAGTGCTGGAATTGTTTTTTGGAATATTTAAGAATAACTAAAGAATCACCAGAGCGTTTACAGGTATGTTTTTGGCATAACAACGGTTTTGAGTAGCTAGATTTGAATAATGGAGCTAAGCGGATTCGAACCGCTGACCCCCTCAATGCCATTGAGGTGCGCTACCAACTGCGCTATAACCCCAGAACCTTTATTAGGTAAGCTTTGAAAGCTTACTAATTAGTTAATATAAACTGCATTAACTTAACTATTATGCAAGTTTATGCAAGTTAAGTCAAGACAACTATATTAAGTTCTATGCCAGCTAGTATGTCTAATTCAGCTTGACGTGCCTTAATTTCAACAATCACCGTATTTTCAGCAATGTCAGCTAAATTTTAAGATAAGTATTTCTCATTACCATTAAACAAAAGTCTAGGAAATCTTAATCTTCAACGAGCTTTCAAGGCTTCAATTCCAACTTTCATGACTATCACGCTGTTGAATAAGCATAGTCATTGGATAGTCAAAAGAGCCTTATATAGCAATTCCGCTCCCTAGTACTACAGATGACTAGAAACTGAAACCCTTATATAGATTGACTTTTAAAGTGGCTCAGGTCGGAGTTGAACCAACGACCCCAGGCTTATGAGTCCCGTGCTCTAACCAACTGAGCTACTGAGCCATGTTTTTCCAAATCATCATCTATGATAGCATACAAAATTGCATAAGACTAGCCCCTTTTGCAATTTTGTTATAACTTCCATCCCTATTGAGTGAATAGAAAGTAGAAGAGGGAGGGAAGCTCCCTCAACTAAGAAGGTAATAATTTAGTTACAGACAGCCAAGAATTATAGGCGTTCCGGTAACATAGCTATTGGGTTAACAGCACCCTTGCCTGATGGATGGATTTCAAAGTGGGTGTGTGGCCCAGTACTGTGACCAGTGGTACCCATTAAAGCAATTGTTTCTCCCTGATGTACTGCCTGACCAGGTTGCACCAGAATCTTGCTGTTATGAGCATAGCGAGTCGTGCTGCCATCAGGATGGCGGATTTCGACGAGGTTGCCGTAGCCACCATTGTTCCAGCCAGCTTTTAGTATCGTCCCCTCAGCAGAAGCGACAACTGGCGTGCCAGTAGAGTTAGCAACGTCAATTCCTTTGTGCATTCTACCCCAGCGCCAGCCGTAGCCAGAAGTAAGGGTGCCCTTTGCTGGCCAGGTGTAAGCTAAGGTTGAGGAAGATGGAGGAGGTGTAAGTTCGTCAATGGGTCTGGGAAGATATTGATCCACTGCTGCCAAAGGCGGTAATACCTGTGGAGAAACTGTAGTTCCTCGCATCTTTCCTAAGGAGTCAGAGGCATTTACTCTTCCAGAAGGCGTTGCAACCCTTGTGGCAGATTGAGTACGAGAGGGAGTCCACTGGCTAGCAGAACCTAGATTAGGCAGGAATTCTGGGTTTACTGCTTCGGTAGGGCGTACAGTAGTACGGAATTGGGACTTAATTGGCTGAACTCTATAGTTAGCCTGAATCGGTGTCGGAACTGGAATTGGTATTGCTACACTATTTGGTCTAGATGCAGGGTTAGGTACACTGAAATTATTGGGCGTAGAAATAGGAGTGAGCATAGCAGGATTATTTGCTTCGATCGCTGCTGCTGGCACAACTAAATTACCAGACTGTTGAGCGCGATATTTCTGCTGTAACCTCTGGATTTCCGCTTGTAAGCCCCGCAAACGGTCATTATTGTTATTGTTTACCCTTGCTACCCTATTTGCTGGTGTCTTAGGCTGTTGCATTTCGGCAAAAGCTTGTGGCACTGGAATGTCACCACCGACGCCATAAGATTTAGCTGTAGGCAGGGGGGCAGTTTCTAATTCGGTCGCACTATTTGCCTGAACCTGTACAGTTACCGGTGTAGGGACGGCAACGCTACTGTTATCGGCAATAGTTGGCGATGGTGAACTAGGTAGATATGAGTTAGCACTGCCAATATTCAAAGGGGAGGTAGCTACTTTTGGAGTTTTGCTAGGCTCTACAAAAGTGGGCTGACTCGCTACAGTTGCCTCAACTTGAACAGCAGGAATTTGAACAGCAGGAGTTTGAACAGCAGGAATAACTAGTTTTTGACTAATTCGCAGTTCATTGGGATTATTGAGGTTATTTGCTTTAACTAGTTCTGATACTGAAGTGTTGTATCTGCTGGCGATCGCTGCTAATGTATCTCCAGGTTTAACTTCATAAGCTGTATGTGTCGAGGAGGCAATCACTATTGGCGCCGCTGGTACAGATGCACTTGTCTGTGTCTTCTGTTTCAACCTCGATATCAGGTTCGCTTGGCTTGCATCGCTAGAAGTGTCTGACTGGACTGCTAATGCAGTTTTCTCAACCACAGTTGTCGGCTGCGCCAATTCTATATCAGCTTGTGATAAATTTTTGGTCTCTCCAGACTGCAACTGCGCCAGACTCTTTCTTAAACGGTTCGATTTTTCTTGTAAGCGATTTAGTGCGAACTCTTGTTGCGCCTTAAGTTGTGCATTTATTTCACTGTTAGCTGCGGTTGACGTTGCCACTGTTTGTGGCTGGGCAGTTAGTGATGTATTTGTACTATCAACACCATCAGCACTATAGTCAGACAGCTTATTGACTGTTGGAAAACTAGTTTCGGCTAAGGTATTGTTCAATCCCTGTGCCATTTTGGGCTTCAGGTAAGTGGAATTTTTATAACCTGCTGTTGTTTGAGAAAACGTGTTTGATGCAGGAACTTGCAAAGATATTCCACTTGCCGCGACTTGCCATTTAGCTTCAAGCCCAGGCACTTGTGAGACTGCCGTTGGTTCCACGATTACAGGATTTTCCGGCACGCTCGCTGATGAGACTGCTTGGGACTCCAGCTTAGTGGAGGCGAATTTCACCTGGGTGTCAGGAACAGCAGGAATCGCTGAAGTTGCCTTTTGGCTACCTACTGGCACTGCTGCTTGGGCTTGATCGCTTTGTCGAGTCACCAAAAGGCTGGTTGCTCCCATAGAGATTGCCAAGCCAATCATCGCCGCTTTTGTCCGCACCCGGCTGTTAACTTTTGGATTCATCACATTTAGCAGTTCTACCGGGGCATCATCGCTGCTAGGGGTATTGTTCAACACAGCTTTTACTCTCTTTTTCAATGCTCGTTTCAAAGACGACCTCCTTACGATCACTAGCGCTTAACTAACCTCGATTTTTCAGTTGGATACTAGTCAATGATTTAGATCGCAACAAATGATAGATCGAGATCACATTCACCAGAGATGCTTACGCAAGATTAACCTGCTTCTCTGATTTAGACAAGTTCACATCTGTTTGCAAAACTTAAATTTTGCTGTGTTTACCTGTCCGAACCACTCCTAACACCACTTAGGACGATTTTACTCTTTACCATTATCCGCGCTTGTCTTGCGTCAATCGCGGGGACTGGACAAACTATTTGCCAAGTCCAAGTCGCTGCTGAAAATTAAATTGCGGCGACTTCTGGAAAAGTTATGCCCCCTGCTGTAGATATCTTCAAGATATTTCTACCCCATCAGTCTTCTCAACACGAGACTTTACGTTGATTATTCCCTAAAAAACAACCGTATTAACTATCGGCTACTTTTGGGCTGATTTCTGTCCTTGATTGAGCAAAAATAGCTCAAATGTAATACATGACTGGATTTTAGCAATTTCGTTCCTAGTTTAGGATGTTTTAAATTCATCAAAATCTATCATTCAAATTTGGTAATATCCCAAGTTTCATATACAAATTTCTTATAATAACCTTACTATACTTGTAAGTATCTTCCACTACATTTTGCGAATAAACTTAATTTTTGGTATATTGTTTTACATATTCTTGCTGTCACCAAGAAAATTTTTGCAGTCACAAATAAATCGTCTAATAGGTTTCTGGAAAGCTCATAAGTAAATACACTTATAACCAGGAATGTAAGCAACTATTGTAAATAGCCTAACTGACGACGGGTTTCAAATAAACCAATTGCTACACTCACTGACAGATTCAAGCTGCGAACCCCCGGTTGGCTCATGGGAATATAAAGGGTAGCATCGCAATCTGACAAAATTGCTGGTGGTAAACCCGTGGTTTCACTACCAAAAAGTAGCCAATCATCAGGTTGAAACTGAAAGCTTACATAATTACAATTTCCATTAACCGTATAACCCAACCATCTGCCGCCACGCCTCTGATGTACGGTTTTAAAGGCTTCTAGTGATTCGTGATAGTGTAGTTTGACATAAGGCCAGTAATCTAAGCCGGCTCTTTTGAGGTAGCGATCGCTAATTTCAAATCCCAAAGGCCCCACCAAATGCAACTCTGTACCCGTAGCTGCACAAGTACGGGCAATATTACCTGTATTAGGAGGTATCTGCGGGTTAACTAAAACTACCTGAGGCATTATCCGTACAACTTACGTATTGTATAAAACAATTTAGTGTCAATGTTAAATCTACCAAAAGGTAGAGGCTATTCATAGGTTTTGTTAATAATAATCAAGCATCATCTATCGATTAGATTTTTAAAACGAAGTACAAACCATCCCAGAGCAATGCCTGAGAGGATATTTGACAACAATCGGTAAATATTAAGTTTTGTGTAGAAAAGGTAATTACTTGTGTCTTTTAGGGCTGGTAGTGCCTGAAAAAAATCTACCATTTGTATGAAGACGAAAATGGGGAGATAAGGGAATAAGACAAAGTGTTTTCTCAATGCCTAATCCCCAATGCCTTTTGAGTTAACCCAGCAGAGACGAACATAATTTGTCTTCGAGTTCGATTTCGCGCTCTTGGGTGGCAATAATAGCCTGAGTGATGACGCGCTGGCTGTCAAAACCGACTGCGTGTAATTGCAACCACTGTTGAGCTTCATTGCCTTCGCGGAGGATTTTGTGCAAAGGGGAAAGGAAACAGCTAAAACCTTGTTGTTTGGCGATCGCCCAAACATCTTGGTAAATTTCGGCAATCCAATCTCTGGCTATAATGTTTCTGCCATCTTGCCAATGCCTCAATTGAGCATCAAGACTACCAGCAGCAGCAGCAGCTTCGTTGTCAGCTGTCAGAGTAACAAGTTCTTCAGCAGAGAAAGTGCTTTGGGTTAACGGATCGATGCTGGGGTTTTCGATTATTTGCAACAAACGCGCTTCTAATAAGGCAGTAATAGCTAATAAGGCAATGGGATCTGTGACTAAATCGCAAATTCGTAGTTCTAGGCGATTCAAGTCATAAGGACGGCGATCGCCATTTGGTCGCACTGATGCCCACAAATGCCTTACATTTTGCATAGTTCCGGCAACGAGTTGATCTTCCACCCACTGGATATGATCGGCGTGACTGGCAAATAAGGGTACATGGCTGGGCGTTTGTGGGAAGACGCCCCAACGGGTGGAGTGATAGCCAGTAGCTTTGCCATCCAAGAAGGGAGATGAGGCGCTGAGGGCGAGAAATAGGGGCGCTTCCATACGGATGACTCGACATGCCCGCATTAATACTTCTGGGTCACTGATGCCTATATTGATGTGTACGCTAGCGGTAACTACTTTCGTGCCGTAGGTATTCTCAATGTAATCATGATACGGGTTTGCTGGATCGGAACGGAGAAAGCGATCGCCCCCACCCAAAGATAAAGTACTCCCTGGTATCAGGGTGTAATCGCCCAAACGATTGAGGTAGTTTCGCAACTCTCGCCGGGGACGCAACAAAGCACACAATAAATTTTCGTAATTATGGGATGGTTGAGTTATGTACTCGACGTTGCGGCTATCTGGTTCGCGCATAAATCCATCCAAAGCCGCAACAATTTTGTCGGAGAGACCGACGATTTCACCTTGAGGCGTGCCAGTGTACATCTCAATCTCAAAGCCTTTTAATAAGACCACCTTGTTCTCCTCGGCTCTCTCTACCTATAAATTGTATCGAACAAGACGAATCTCTGGATCTATCTTTAAGTCAATCAAAGGTTAAGAATCATTTAATTGATAATCCCCGCGAAATACAAGCTAGGTATATTTCTGGGCTGTCTTTGATAAATTATGACTATTGGAGTATGAAAAATATCCTAGTGTCAGTTAAGTACAGGACAAAATAAAATCATTGGGTGAATCACTCTCTTGAACAATCTTGAGACGTATAAACTGTGCCCAGACTTCATCATTAAGTAAGTTTAAAGCAGTTTCGGGATTGTTAATTGCGATCGCGCCGATAACTTTCCGCCATCCCTGTTGCAATTGCTCAATAAAAGCTTCTTCAACAGAAACTTGATTGAGCAACGAAAGTGCTGTTTTAAAACTTGCTGAATCACCTGATAGGTTTTTCGATTTTAATCCCTGTAGTGCTACATTTAAGCATATAGGCAAAAGTTCAAACCAATTATTTTTCTGTATCTCTTTGAGTGCAATATCTTCCATACCTAACGCACCCCACACACATAAAGACTCTACAGCCAGTTCAGAATCGCGGTTTTTTAGAGCATTTTGCCATAATTTTTGAGCGTGATTTTGGAAGCGATTGGTGAGAAATTCATAAGCCTCCTGGACTTGAAGAGGAATTGTCACTTTATAAACTGACTCGCCTAGTGGTAGGTAATCGCCGCGATAAGATAGCCAGTGATGAGATCCGCAAAGGTAGATTCCTCGATCAACTATTACTTCTTTGACATGGGAATCTCCCAACCAAAAAACCTGTACAGATGATAAACCATCAAGTGTTTTTATCGCTCGAAGTTTTTTCTCCACTTCTGGTGGAATTGGTTTCTCTTCATCTTCTTGTCGCTGCGCAATTCCATATCCAATTAAAATCCATACTCCGCGATTAGCTAATTTCTGTAATAGAGTAAGAAATTTTTCATTAACAACTGCTTGATTCACCCAAGGAGAATAAATCAGAATTTGGCTTTTAGCCGAATTTAAAACTTCTAAAAAAGTTTGGCTAATTTGTCCATTTCGTAACTGAATGGCTTCACCTACTACTGGCTTTTTATCAGATTTTTTAGCAGTTGTTATCGCCTTTGTGCGAATATTTTCGAGTCTAGCTTCTATTTCAGTATTTTTCTGCTTGAGAATGGCTTCACGTTCAAAGTTGATGGTTTCGGTTGACAATTTACATAACACTTGCAAGGATATTTTACCTTCAGCATGTAGAACTTCTAACCAATTTGATGCTGACTCTACAATTTGCTTTCCATTTCTTATTTGGATACTCAATTTATTCTCAAGAGCATCAAAGATAACGAAAAGCGATATCTTTCTCCAAATTTTTTGAGTCGAAGCTAGTACCTTGGAGGAAGTGACAATTTTTCCCTCTTCTGGAACATGAAGTGCTAAACCTGAAGCTTGAATACTTTTTTGGATTTCCTCAAGCGGTAAGGAAGCAATATCGGTAATTGTATTATCAATAGTTATAAAGTCTGCCAAATCAGGCAAATTTATGACTGTCTCATTTAAGGATTCAGATTGAAAAGTTATCTTGTCGCTTAAAGGGTCTGTAATAGCATAAATTTGTATAGGATATGGCGGCTGTGGTACCGACCCTTTTTCATAAAATGATCGACCTTCAGGAGTAACTGTTAGTGCCGATGTTGCTGATAGAGTTTGTAGGGAACGAAGAGTTGTAGTAGTAGTTTTAATAAATACAGAATCAAGCCCAAGTACAGAAGCTAATTCATCCTCTGTTGGCGGAGGTTGAAATTCAATAGCAGCGCGGATGATAAATTCTTCGAGTACGTTAAACTGACGGGGTTCTTTAATGCTCACTTCTACCGGAGTCTGACGCAAACTATAACGGAATTGACGCGCTGCTAAAACTGATAAACTAGAACTTTGCGCTTCAATTTCGTCTACAAAATTTTTGAGATTGTCATCAATTGGTTTAGCAGAAGAGGCTATAAACATCAACGTAACAAGATTGGATAATTCAATTTCTATAAATACTTGTAATCCATAATGCAAAGTAATTTTATGCTTTCAACAAGCCTTGGCGACGACTAGACCACCAAGCAAATCCAGCACCAGTCACAAACCTATAAATTGTCCCAGGAATAGCCATTGTAATACTATTCAGCAGCGTAGGTAGCGATCGCCAGTGTCCCATTTTGAATTCCTACTTCTACTGTAATTGCCGTAACGCGTTTTTCTCCTAATCGGGTTAAAGTAGCGATCGCAAAACCTAAAGCCATTGCAACCACATTCAAAATTAGAGTTGCCCAGCCCACATGTATGACATAGAAACAATAGCCTCACACAAAGAGCAACATCACCTCCAGCCAAAAACGTAATCATATTACTTCCATCCTTAACCCGCGTTGGTAACAATAAAAGCTCTTTTGGATTTTACCGTATTCCCGTTAAAATTCTAGTTATTGCTTGTGACAATCGATATAAACATAGATTCTCATAGAGGCGCACAGATGTACGCCCCTAATCAAGCCTATATTTAATTC
This sequence comes from Nostoc sp. PCC 9305, assembly GCF_963920915.1. Classification (NCBI taxonomy): domain Bacteria; kingdom Bacillati; phylum Cyanobacteriota; class Cyanophyceae; order Nostocales; family Nostocaceae; genus Nostoc; species Nostoc sp. PCC 9305. The sequence continues at coordinate 57,730 of NZ_CAWUDN010000001.1, read as the reverse complement.
AAATGAGAATCGCTACAGCAGGCAGGCTTCATGGAAGATGAGTGGTTTGTACCTCTTCTAAGGATGATGGAGATTTAGAAGAACTAGCGCTGCTTTCTGGTGTTGAAAGCTCATCATTTACAACTCCATCCCATGAATAATTGCAGATTTTAGTGCGAAGTAATGTACCAAATGTCAGGTTAATTACTACAGCGAAGGAATCGATAAAAATTAGATTCAAAAAGCGATCGATCATTAGACCCCCTTGAGCTAAATTGAGCATCAAGTGATACTTGCTTTCTTACTACACATGCCACAATGTCTTTTCCAGAAATGCATGGTGTCTCATATCGATGTCCGGCTAAAGACTTATCATTTCGTCAGCACCATAATGGTTCGATAGCTTTCTTGTCGATTCCCTCAACTCAAAATTGTTCGGAGTATTGCTAATACCACACTAGAATTTAACTTTTTACAGATGGCTTAAAGTCGTACACCCATTTGTGAAAATCATCATTCATACTCATTTGCCGCTCTTGCGTTTGGCCGTTAGATGCCACGGTGTTAATATCGTAGTACCGCATTTCACCCAAGGCACTACGAGCTTGAATGAGTTTTGTCCGCTCGATGCGACACTGTTCGTAGCTAGTCAGAGCTTCTTGCAGATTAGCTGAATCAGAAAAACACTCTCGTAGTTGGTATGCATCTTCAAAAGTGGTATTGGCTCCTTGTCCCATTGCAGGTGCCATTGGATGAGCGGCATCGCCTAAGAGAGTGACTCTGCCTTGACTCCATTGAGTTAACGGTGGGCGATGCCTACGGCGGGCTACGCCTACGCAAATCGGCCCTTCCCAAATTTCCTCGGCTGGTGTCGCTTCTACCACCACCCGAAAGGATTCATCCCAGTCGGCTAATTCATGGAGAATACGAGACTTCACTTCATCAGCACTGTGCGAAAGGGAGTACTCAGGTGAGAACTTCCGACTAATCCAACTGGTATAGCCGCCGCCCACATTCAGAAGGTACATAAACTGTTGATTGCCTTTGACAAAAACTAGTTCATAATCATTAAATAGCTCGTGGCGATACTTAATGACGGCACGCCAACACATACTACCGATATAATTAGGCTTACCTTCGCCAAATAAAGTTTCTCTGATGACAGAGTTAACGCCATCAGCCCCAATCAGCAAATCTGCATCTACCGATTTTTCGCCATCAAAATGAATTTTCACACCGTTTGCATCTTGCTGAAAGCCGATGCAGCGATGATTGAGGTGAATTATGTCAGACGGCAATCTCGATGCTAAGACTTGCTGTAGACGATACCACCAAATAGTTAACAAAGGTTGTCCGTATTGCTCTAAATATTTAGTTGCGTTAGTTCGGATTGTTTCTCCCTGAATACTCTTTAAAACTGTGTGGTGAACTTCGCATCCCGAACTTTTGAGGGTTTCGACAATTCCCGGCGCGATCGCATCTAGAGAATGCAAGCCATTGGGAGCTAGTCCGAGTCCAGTTCCCGCCGGACGAAATTCTTGGGCTTTTTCGTATACTTGAACCTCTATCCCTTGGCTTCTCAGTGCGATCGCAGCAGCCAAACCACCTGGGCCAGCACCGACAATAGCAACTTTCTCTACTATGGGTTGGGAGAATTTCTGAGTGAAATTTGCGTTCATATTATTAAGTCAGAATTCAGAATATTCCCACGAATATATACACTTCTTGCATATCTGAAGTCAACTTTACCTTTCAGCTAGATCCACAGTCATTACTTTGACTCCTAAGTAGTTTTTTAGTCATCTTCCTTAAGAATCAACCTTGAATTCGTGTTCTAATGGATTGTCATCGGTTTTGCGGATGCTGATAGTAACAAAAACCAACTTTAAATAAAAATATCGATGACAAACTCTGTACCTTTGCCTGGCGCAGAAGAGCAGGTTAAATTACCTCCATGCTGTTCCACTACAATCGAGTAGCTAATCGATAATCCCAAACCTGTACCACTGCCCACAGGCTTAGTGGTAAAAAAAGGATTAAATATTCTCTTAAGTATTGGTTCATTCATGCCTAGACCATTGTCAGTGATGCGAATCAAAACTCTATCAGCATCCTGAATTTCGGTGCGAATGTGAATTGTCGGGAGGGAAGATGTTTCACTTGTTATTCCCCAGTCGCCAGCCCCCATTTCCAAAGTATCAATTGCATTACTCAAGATATTCATAAATACCTGATTGAGGGCACCGACATAGCAGTTAACTAAAGGCAGTTGACCATATTCCTTAATCACCGCGATCTCTGGATGCTTATCATTAGCTTGGAGTCGGTGTTGTAAAATTAACAGAGTGCTTTCAATGCCGGAGTGAATGTCTACTGGTTTAATTCCCGCTTCATCTAAGCGGGAGAAGTTACGCAGTGATTCAACAATATGTTTAATACGCTCAGTTCCAGCTTGCATTGAGTCGAATAGTTTAGGTAAATCCTCCATCAAAAACGGTAAATCAATAGACTCTGTTATAGTTTGGATCGCATCCACTGGAGTGGGATAATGTTCTTGATAAGTTTTGATGAGTTTTAATAGAGCCTGCACATAAGTTTCTGTGTGAAATAGGTTGCCATAAATGAAGTTTGTCGGATTGTTAATTTCATGAGCAACGCCTGCAACCATTTGTCCCAAAGACGACATTTTTTCTGCTTGAATTAGTTGAGCTTGAGTTTGTTGAAGATGGTCTAGGGCGAGGGTAAGTTCAGAATTTTGGTTCTCTATTTTGAGGATATTACCGTAGGAACGAAGGGAAGAAATCACCACTGTAATCAGCTTTTGCCGTGTCAGTTCTGTTTTAAGCCGATAGTCGTTAATATCGTAATCCAAAATAACCGACGCTTCCGGCGCTTCTCCAGGCTGACCTGTACGTAATATAATTCGTACTTTTTGATTGTGCAATTCTGCCCGAATATACTGAACCACTTGCAATCCAGCATCATCTGTTTCCATAACGACATCCAGCAAAATTAACGCCGTATCTGGATGCGTTTGGATTAAGTATTTTGCTTCTGTAGCAGAGTGGGCATGGAGAAACGTCAGAGGTTTGCTTTCAAAAGTGCAATCTTCGAGTGCTAGAATTGTGGCTCGATGGACTAATACATCGTCATCCACGATCAAGACTTTCCATACTGCTACAGGTGCTGGTGGAGAGTTTGAAACCGCTTGGGAACCGCTATCATTGCTTGCTTGTCCGCCATTGTCATCTGCAAAGATAAATGTATCATCGTTGTCTGCAAAGACAAAAAAAGCATCAGTTTCTGAGTTGGAAACCCCTTGATTTTCACTGGGCATATTCGATCGTCCCTAATTCTGGCGTTCATGGAGTAACCTGTGGCTCAAGTGGAAGGGTTACTATAAATAGAGTTCCCTTACCCACTTCGCTTTGCACATTGATTCTTCCGCGCAATTTTTGGGTGACTAGATTGTAGACAATATGCAATCCTAATCCTGTTCCACCGCGATGCCTTGCTGTGGTGAAAAAGGGTTCAAAAATGCGGCTGTGATACTCTTCAGGAACACCACAGCCATCATCACAGTACTGAATAATGACTCGATCGGCTTGCTGTAAAACATGAAAGTGCATTTCCCCAGCTTCTTCGGGCTGATATGCGTGCATGAGAGAGTTCATCACCAAATTGGTGACAACTTGTGCTAATGCTCCTGGATAAGTGTTAATGGTTACAGTATCATCGCCAGTTATAGTTACCGTATGTGGTGTTTTTCTTAAATTTGGTGCCAAACTAAAAAGCGTTTCTTCCAGATAAAGTTTAACCCTAATAGTGCGTCGCTCTAGGTTGGTTTGATCGACAGCAACCTGTTTGAAACTTTGCACCAACTCTGCGGCACTATTAAGGTTTGTCAAAATAATGTCTCCACATTCTTTAGCAATTTTCAGGTAGTTGGTTAAATCTGCCCGTTTCAGCTGTCCCTGCTCAACTGTGGTGATGAGAGCGGTAGTTTTATCAATCAGGGTTGATACCAGTGTGATGCTAGTCCCAACAGGAGTATTAACTTCATGAGCAACCCCTGCGACAAGGCTACCTAAAGCAGCCATTTTCTTGGATTCCACAAGTTGATCTTGAGTCGTTTTGAGTTCTTCTAAGGCTTGGGAAAGTTGTTGAGTGCGATCGCTAACTTTCTGTTCGAGAGTATTGTAGAGATTAGCATTTTCGATCGAAATGGCAGCTTGGGATGATAAGAGCTTGACAATTTCCAATCGATCTGGTGTAAATGCTTCCGCAGCCAGATTATTTTCCAGATATAAAATTCCCAGCAGTTTACCCTGATGCACGATGGGATTACACAGTAGGCTTTTGGGCTGGTGCTTCGTGATGTAGAAATCAGCCACCAGAACAGCCTCTATTCTGGCATCAGCGATGACAAGGGATTGTAGACTGCGTTTGACAATGTAAATCAGGCTGACAGGAATATCAAAACTCCGATCTATTGGCAGTGCTAGTCCAATGCTGGGTTCTTGTCCTAGTTGAGCGATCGCTTCTACTTGCAAATCATTCTCTTGCATCAACATCAGCACACATTTACTGGCTCCAGCATTGGTGATAATTGCATTGAGCAAGTTAATGAGCAATTTGTCTAATTGAATCTCCCTAGAAAGACTCTGGGAGGCTTTGAGGATAGTGGCAAAATCCAAGGCTTCAGAGATAGAAGTGCTACTGGAGCTAGATGTTTGCATTGGTTGATGAATCGTCCGGGCAGGTATAGCGAGGGTTTCTAAAGGCTGGATAATGAATTGCTTTTGTTGCAAAATCGGTTGGAGTAATTGCGGATAACGTGTTTCCAAATCATCGATTTTAGCTTTGGCATCCCAACGAGCGTAGCAGTAGTAGGCTTCTTGGATGTAGGCTTGAGCCACCTTTTCTTTACCCCAGTTGAGGTAGAATTTGGCAGCCAACTCATTGCTAAGTGCTTCTTCGTTGAGGTAGCCGTTTTCTTTAGCTGCTGCAATGGCGCGATCGTAATACTCCATTGCTTTGAGTGTATCTCCCATCACTCGCGCTGTTTCCGCTTCAACTAAATCATATTTGTGCTGGTAATTAGCAGGAGCATTATCAGCCCAGTAGCGCATGAGTTTTTGGTTGATACCTACTTGATTTAAGCAACGTTCCTGTTGGCTTTTATCGCACTCAGAATAACCTGCAAGTAAGGGCAAAGAGTAATAAAAGTTATGTCCGGCAACAAGTAGTGGGCCAAAGGCTCCATCTACAAACTTAGTGGCTTGCTCTGCATTAGTTACAGCCTGTTCATACTTTTCAAAGTTATAAAGTACAATTGTTTTAGCTACATAGATGGCAAATAGTGATTGATGATTATGAGTTTTATGAAAATGCAGTAGCATTTCCGTCTCATCAAAATCAGTACCAGTCAGGTGAAAGTGGTCAGAAGTTTGTCCGAAGAAGTTTAAAGTGAGTTGCCTCCAAATCTGGGCATAATCAAGACAATGCTTTTGTTTGAAGTTTAAAAGTAAATCAATATATTTCGCTTGCCTTTTCTCAACAGAATTTAGAGGTTCTCCAATCAGGAATAAATGCATACACTCAGCCATCATTGAATAGCTAGCGTATTCGATATCTCCGACCTCTACGCCACACTGCATACCTTCTCGTAACAATTTGAGTGTATTTCGACCATGCTCCTTGCAAGCACAGATAAAAGCACCAAAGAGCATATAAATTTTGGAGCTAAGTTCTTTGGCATGGTATTGCTCTAGTAACTCTAGAGATATTTGACCTGAGTGATAAGCAGTGTCTACATCTTTGATTACAGCACACAGAAATAAGCCATAGATTCCATAGACAAAAGCAGCCAAAGATGAATGTCCCTGCTCAAGACAAAGATGGTGCATTGTCAGCGCTACTGACGGAAACATCTCCGGTTTGACATGATGAACAGCAGGAGTAATACTAATCAGCAACCGCAGTGCAGCCAGAGATTCAGGATTGCTCATTTCTGGAATATTAGCTAAACTTGTCAACTCTGGTAGTCGCTTTAAAGAATTCTCCTTCTCTACATCAGGTAATATCAACGGAATTTTTAACTGCTCTAATGCTTTTAACCCTGTTTCAATAGCTTGAACTTGCTGATCTTGAGCAATATAAATTTGAACTTTTAGCTCATAAGTCTTAATTCTGTCTAACAGATGTGTAGTTTCTTGCAAGATCGGGTCTGCTAGACTGATAGCTTGTTCAAAGTGGGTGTTTAAATATTCTGCTTCTGCGGCTTCCTCATACAGCGCTAGCGTCAAAGCATACTGATTTTGCCAACTGTCTGCTGCTAACAATTCTATTCCTAGTTTTAAATACTGAACCGCAGCAGTGTAAGCAGTAGAAGCCTTGGCTTTTCGTCCAGCTACCAGATTTAATTCAGCTAGTTGATTACGTTCGTTCTGTTGAGTAAGTAATCCCAACCCTATGTTTAATTGACTAACAATTTGAAAAATTTTATCTTGTTGCTCGCTCGGAGAAATATTATTTAATAGTAGTTGCCCCAGCCTTAAGTGAGTAGACTGTTTCTCATCGTCAGGTATCAGGGAATAAGCAGCTTGTTGGACGCGATCGTGGGAAAACTTATAAGTAACTACTTGTGAATTTTGCTCTGCAATTGTTTGAATCTTTTGACCTATATAAAACTTATAAACTTCAGTTTGAGGTAGAATTAACCCCTCTTGTAAAGCTTTCCATAGGGCTGTTGCAGTTTCGGCTTCTGATGTTGTGGGCAAATTATTTGAGCTTGCGCCTCGTGCGATGCCAACGGCGGGCGTAGCCATCGCTAAGGTTGCTAAGTCAAATTCGTTACCAATACACGCCGCTAATTTCAAAACATCCTGGGTCGCTGTTGGCAACTTTTGCAACTGCAATGCCATGAATTCAACAACATCATCTGTTAGAGCTAACGCTTTCACTTGAGGAATATCACACTGCCAAATTCCCCGATCGAAATCAAACTGGATTAGTCCATCTTCATGCAGTGCTTTGAGAAATTGCGTACTAAAAAATGGATTCCCTTTGGTCTTTTGATATACCAGTTGAGTTAGTGCTTGTGCGACTTCTTGCGAACAACTGAGGGTATCGGCAACTAGTTGATTTAAGCTGGCTGTACTCAAAGGTGCTAGTGTAATAATATTAATTGTGACTTTGGCTTTAGCAATCTCTTCTAGTGCCAACATCAAAGGATGAGCAGTAGAAACCTCATGATTTCGGTAAGCTCCAATCAATAATAAATATCCCCTCACTGAATCATCCACTAGCAACTGCATTAACTTCAAAGATGCTGAATCTGCCCATTGCAAATCATCCAAGAAAATCACCAAAGGATGTTCTTTGGTAGTGAATACTTGGATAAAATTTTGAAAGAGTAAATTAAAGCGATTCTGTGCCGCAGTTCCAGATAAATTAGGTGATGGTAGCTGTTGACCGATAATTTGTTCTAGTTCTGGAATTACCTCAATAATAACTTGCCCATTATCACCCAGCGCTGCTAATATTTTGGTTTTCCAAGCTGATAATTGAGTATCATTTTCACGGCTCAATTGTCCCATTAAATCTCGAAACATCTGTACAAAGGCAGAAAAAGGAATATTCCGATTAAATTGGTCAAACTTACCTTTGATGAAATAGCCCCGTTGTTGGGCAATCGGCTTATGAACTTCGTTAATAATTGCTGTTTTCCCAATACCAGAAAACCCTGCGACTAACATCAGTTCTGTACTTCGGCTACGCTCAGTAACCATCTGATGATTAGTAACACGGTCAAATGCTGCTAGCAAAGTTTTGACTTCTTCTTCCCGACCATAGAGTTTTTCAGGGATAATGAAGCGATCGCTAACATCCCGTTGCCCAATGGGGAAACTTTCAATTTTGCCTGTTTCCTGAAGTTGAGACAAACAAATTTTTAAATCAGATTTCAGCCCGAATGCACTCTGATAGCGGTCTTCAGCATTTTTTGCCATCAATTTCATCACAATATCTGACAACACTTCCGGAATCTCTTCACTTTTGACTTTTGACTTTTGACTTTTAACTTCCCGAAGGGATGGTGGAAGTTTGGCAATATGGCAATGCACTAACTCCATTGGGTCGTTTAATTGAAAAGGTAATTGTCCCGTCAGTAACTCGTAAAAAGTTACGCCTAGAGAATAGAAATCAGTGCGGTAGTCTATACCGCGATTCATGCGTCCAGTTTGCTCCGGTGACAAATAGCCGAGTGTCCCTTCCAACACATTGGGGCTTTTCAGGCTTTGGGTTTCTCGTGGTAGCAGAGATGCAATACTAAAGTCAATGAGTCTGATATCGCGAGTTTCTGGATTAATCAGAATATTGGCAGGTTTAATATCTTTGTGAATAATTCGATGACGGATGAGAATATCTAATATATTGCACAGGGCGATCGCTAAGTGCAAAAATTCCATCAGGGTTGGCACAGTTCCCCATTGCTTTAGGGAAATTCCCCCAAAGTCTTCCATTATCAATGCATAGCCATTCTGGTATGTTTCCAAACTGTAGGTTTGAATGATTCCAGGTAAGTTGAGATTTTTGGCAATGGTGTATTGATTGCGAAATGACAAAAGCTCAATGAAGCTGGGATATGGATTTTTCAGCAGCTTAATGACCACAGGCTGTTGGTCAGTCTCTCGAACTGCTCGATAAACTAGGGTTCTAGAACCGTTGTAGAGTTCTTCGCTGACTTGATAGCCGGGAATGGTGACTACACTGCTAATCATAATTCTTTTGAATTTTTAAGACCTTAGCATTTAGTATTCCCAGATCCGCTCTATCATTTTTTCAAGAAGGTGCCTTTTGCCATCCATTCTTGCCGTTATCTTATCGGATTTTAAATATCAGGAAGTAAAGCTAGAACAACCGCAGACTTTTGAACGGTAGTATAGTAAATGATGTAATTATTATCTACATGAGACATGGAAGAAAATTCCTTAGCTTCAAGAACTTCAGATTCACTTACTCAGGAAGTAAAAATATTCGGTTCAGAGGAAGTAGAATTATCACTGAATGTTAATAATACATCTTACTCCTTGAAGATAGAACCTCGTGTTACATTACTAGATGCACTTCGAGAAAAGCTGGGTTTGATGGGCACTAAAAAAGCTTGCGATCGCGGTGAATGTGGTGCATGTACTGTATTAGTTAATAATCGGCGAATTAACTCTTGTATGACTCTAGCAATCATGCACATCGGTGCTGAAATTACCACAATTGAGGGATTAGCACAAGATGGTAAACTCCATCCTATGCAAACAGCCTTTATTTCCCATGATGCTTTTCAATGTGGCTACTGTACATCAGGTCAAATTATCTCAGCCGTAGGGATGATATTAGAAGAATTACCAAAATCTGAAGCAGAAATTCGAGAAAACATGAGTGGAAACCTTTGCCGTTGTGGAGCATATCCAAATATTATTGCGGCGATTCGAGATGTGCTAGAGGAAAAAGAAGATGCAGCCATTTAGTTATGCTAAAGTCACCTCAGAAGAAGTGGCGATCGCCACAGTTGAGCAAGATAAAACTGCTGCATTTATTGCTGGTGGCACAGATTTACTGGGGTTAATGAAGGATGGAGTTCAAACAGCGAATATATTAATTGATATTAATAGTTTGCCCTTAGCAGATATTGAATCTCAACCGAATGGAATCCGTATTGGTGCGATTTCTCGAATGAGTGATGTGGCTTTTCATCCCCAAATTCAGGAATGTTATCCCGTAATTAGCCAAGCTTTATTACAAAGCGCTTCGCCGCAACTGCGAAATATGGCAACAGTGGGTGGGAATTTACTGCAACGAGTCCGCTGTGGTTATTTTCGCGATCCGGTTTTTCCTTGTAATAAACGCACTCCCGGTATTGGTTGTTCGGCAATTACAGGTTACAATCGAATGCATTCCATTTTCGGAGCAAGCGAACATTGTATTGCCGTTCATCCTTCCGATTTAGCTGTAGCTTTGACGGCATTAGATGCAGTGATTTGCATCCAAGGAATAGAACAATCACAGCGAATTTCAATTCATGATTTTTATCTTTTACCAGGTGAGACACCAGCCAAAGAAACTCTATTACAGCCTGGAGAATTAATTGTTGCTATTGAAGTTGCAGATTTTGCATATAAGTCCCATTATTTAAAAGTAAGAGATCGTGCTTCTTACGAATTTGCTCTCGTTTCCGTAGCTGTTGCTTTAGATATAGAACAAGACACGATAAAATCAGCACGTATCGCTTTTGGGGGAGTAGCACCTAAACCTTGGCGTGCAAGGGATGCTGAGGAATTTCTCAAAGGGAAAGCAACTAACGAAGATATCTTTACAGCCGCAGCAGCAGCAGCCGTCAAAGAAGCAAAACCGCAAACACACAATGAATTCAAAATTGAATTAGTCAAACGCGCTTTGATCCGCGCACTCTCAGTTGTGGCAGAAAAATTATGAATAAAATTATTGGGAAACCACTCGATCGCGTTGATGGTAGGCTGAAAGTAACGGGAGAAGCACCTTACACAGCCGATGTGCCAATCGAAAATTTAACTTATGGAGTGATTTTTCAAAGCGCGATCGCCAGCGGTAAAATTATCCAAATAGACATAACGGCAGCCGCAGTTGCCCCTGGTGTAATAGATATCATTACTTACCAACAAACCCCATCTCTGGTAAAAATACCCTTCTTTGGCCCTCCACAACCTCAGTCAACTGAAAAAGACCATAATATCTACTACGATGGTCAACATCTGGGGATTGTAATTGCCCAAACTTTAGAACAAGCCGAAACTGCTGCCTCTAGGATAAAAATTATCTACGAAGAAGCCATCCCGACAGTCACAATGGCACATACAGAGATATTTGAACCCGAATCAATATTTTTTGGCACGATACCAGCTAAAATCACCAGAGGAGATGTTGAATCGGGGAAAGTACAGGCAGATGTCTTGGTAGAGCAAGTTTATACTACGCCAATAGAACATCATAATCCCCTAGAACCTTCTGCAACGATCGCAATGTGGGAGGGGGATAACTTGACGCTCTATGAAACCACTCAAGGCGTTTCTGCAACCCAAAACCGAATCGCATCTATTTTGAATATTCCCGAAGAAAATGTCCGCGTCATCTCCAAATATTTAGGCGGCGGATTTGGTTGTAAGGCGCTGCTGCGATCGCATACGATTTTAGCAGCGATCGCAGCTCGTCAAGTAAAACGCCCTGTAAAAGTAGTGTTAACGCGATCGCAAATGTACACAGCTTGCGGCCACCGTTCTGAAACTCACCAGCAGCTAACGTTAGGTGCAACCAAGGAAGGTAAACTAACCTTGATCGAGCAAATTGGGACTTCTTTAACTTCCGTGTTTGATGACTTTGCCGAACCTGTGGGTGCAGCAACAACGATGATGTACGCCTGTGCCAATTTGGAAATTAAATACCGTTTGGGACGCATCAACAGCGGCACACCAACCTTTATGCGAGGGCCAGGAGAAGCGCCGGGAATGTTTGCCTTAGAAACGGCAATGGATGAATTGGCATACACCTTAAATATCGATCCAATTGAACTAAGACTGAGAAATCATGCAGATATCGATCCTCACAAAGGATTACCTTGGTCAAGTAAATCCCTGAAAGAATGTTATCAAAAAGGGGCAGAAATTTTTGGATGGGCACAACGCAATCCAGTTCCCCGTTCCATGCGAGACAATTATTTCCTGATTGGTTGGGGAATGGCAAGTGCGACATTTCCCACCAATGCTAGAACTGCATCAGTCAAGGTAGAAATTTTTGCCACTGGAGAAGTGAAAGTACAAAGCGGTACTCAAGACATCGGGACTGGTACTTATACAGTGATGACGCAGGTAGCTGCTGAAGTATTGGGATTACCAGTGCAGTTTGAATTAGGTGATACTAATTTTCCGAAAGCCCCAATTACAGGGAACTCAATTACCGTTGGGAGTGTTTCCCCGGCGGTGCATCAAACTGCGATCGCTGCACGGGATAAGATGATTAAAATGGCGATCGGAGATGCAAATTCTTTGCTTTATGGATTGCAAGCAAAAGATATTACCGTTGAGTCAGGGCAAATATTTTCAAAACAAGACCCATCGAAGCGAGACAGTTACACTGATATTCTCCGCCGTCATGGATTAGAAAGTTTAGAAGTTACAGAGCAATCCTCACTCAACCCAGAGAGCAAAGAATATGCCAAACACTCATTTGGGGCAATATTTGTTGAAGTTGCAGTTGATGAATTGTTAGGAGAAATCAAAGTTAGACGTTGCGTAGGCGTTTATGATGCAGGGCGAATTCTCAACTTCAAGACAGCGCGGAGTCAAGTTATCGGCGGAATTACCTGGGGAATTGGTATGGCGCTGATGGAGAAAACTGTCATGGATGCTAATCAGGGCAGAATAGTTGGTGCTAATCTTTCCGATTACCTAATTCCCGTTCATGCAGATATCCCCAATATGGAAGTGCAATTTGTTGAGGAACACGATCCTTATGTAAATGCATTAGGAACCAAAAGCTTAGGGGAACTTCCGATTGTTGGGGTAGCCGCCGCCATATCTAATGCAGTTTATCATGCCACAGGTAAGCGGATTCGCGATCTGCCAATTACGCCAGATAAGTTACTGTGAGTGAATAGATTTGGAGTTTGGGCTTTAGTGCTAAATGGTATTAATGAGGCGATTTGAAGAAATTGCTGCAAATTAATAATACCTTCAGTTGGTCGATTTGTACTTTGGAAGAGTTAACCAATATTAACCAAGGTGACAGCTTCACCAGAATGAAAGATCATTAAAAGTATCACATCTGTTACTTCAAAAGCCGCATCATGCACTCTACCGACCCTATTTTATTACTCTCCTCAAATAAAATTTATTAGTCAGCGTAAACGGGCTTTTACTGTGTAGCTGCGACTTCTAGTCGCCTTGATTATTCTCTTTTCAGAGTCATTAAATAGCATTAACATGCTTGACAAAATGATGATAGTTTAAGAGACTAACTATTAAGCTGAATTATTTTTGGAAAATCATCATGCTAAAAACAAATCCTAAAATAGGAAAAAATTCTTTTTCTATTAGGTTGAATGACCTTGAGGAAAATTATTTATCTGAATTAAGCTCCGATGAAGCCTATGAAGTTATTGGAGGCTTTACAGTTAACAATGATTCAGGAAGTACAAAAAGTTTTTATACTTTTGGACAGTTTGTACAGCCGGAACGTCAAGTTTTACAACCTCAAGAAAGCGGTGATTATCAAGGAGAATATATTTTATATAGTTCTTCAAGAAGCCAATTTCAACCAACATTATCTAGGAAACTCTCTTCAACAGACGTAGTAAGTTTTCGTCTGGAAGGAGATACAGTAGTTATTGGTAGTGGAGCCGTTTTTGCCTCCGCAATTAGTCCGGTGTCTTTCTAATAAATAAAATACTCATTGTAAAAGAATGATAATAATTTTATAGAGTGGGGAGTCAGTGCTGCCAAAGGCAGCCTTGGCTCCCCTTTTTGTAATAAGCTAGATTTCCCATTCGTCATATTTCTACTTTTTTAAACTAGAACTCAATACCCTCGACTTACCTGCACAGTCTTGTTTGATACTTTCCTCGCAAATATTTCTCGGAGATGGTTGGATAATCTGCAAAATAGCGATCGCTAGTCAATAGACTTCTTGCAAAAGTCGGGGTAAAGGGGAAGGGGAAAAGGGGAAAAAAACTCAAAATCCTTTCCCTTTAACCTTTTCCCTTTTCCCTAAGAGTGCAAAAATATATTTTTGCAAGAGGTCTAATGAAATAGTAATAGTATCCTGGGTTTTAATAGTGATATTTTGGTTAGCTCGTTGGCAAGGCGTTACAGATGCACGACGAGACGCTGGCCAGTTTAAATTTAGGTTTATAAAAAATATTTTTCTTTGACCACCGTTTTATAATAATTTTTTACACGATCTCGTTTAAAATACTACAGATTCAAAGGAAAAATTTGATGAACCAGTGGCAACCTACTCCTCAACTCAGGAGATATTTGACTCAATTAGTTTCCACTTGTATTGTTAAACCTTTGCAGTTTATAAAACAGTGGTACATACAACCAATACAAAGTTGGTTCTATAGACATTCTTTGTGGAGCATTGTCTCTCTATTTTTGGCTGGAATTAGTTTGAGTATCCTGTTAGCTGCTTGCTCTTTACGTAATGTCAATTACACTGGTAATGCTAGCGCAGCTTCTCAGCCTAATGTAACCCTAACCTTTGTTTCTTACTCAGTTACTAGTGCGGCATACGAGCAGATAATTCCCAAATTTATCAAACAATGGAAGAAAGAACACAACCAAAACGTCATTTTCAATCAAAGCTATGATGCGTCAGCTTCCCAAACTCTTGCAGCGGTTATTGAGGGTAAGGAAGCTGATGTGGTACATTTGTCACTTGCCCTTGACATTAATAAACTTGTTGAAGCGGGTTTTATTCAACCAGGTTGGGAAAAAGAAGCGCCTAATAATGCAATTGTTACCAAATCTGTAGATGCGATCGCTATTCGTGAAGGTAATCCCAAAAATATCAAAACTTGGGCAGATTTGGCAAAAGATGGTGTCAAGATAGTTACAGCTAACCCCAAAACTTCTGGTGCGGCTCGTTGGAACTTCCTTAATCTCTGGGGTTCGGCGATCAATACTGGCGAAAATGACAATCAAGCAATAGACTTTATTTCCAAAGTCTATAATAATGCACCTGTGTTACCCAAAACTGCGCGGAATGCCAGCGAACTGTTCTTCAAAGATGGTCAGGGTGACGTTTTACTCAACTATGAAAAAGAGATGATTGTATCGGACAAAAATGGTAAAAAACTTCCATATATTGTACCCGATCTTAATATCTCCATCGATAATCCTGTTGCTGTTGTCGATAAAAATGTTGATAAACATGGTACTCGCTCGGTTGCAGAAGCATTTATCAAATTTCTCTACACCCCAGACTCACAACGAGAGTTTGCCAAATTGGGATTTCGTCCCGTAAACCTTGCGATCGCCAAAGAAACAGAAGCCAATTTTCCCCAAATTAAAACTATCTTCAAAGCTGAAGATTTAGGAGGATGGGACGAGATTCAGGCAAAATTCTTTGATGAAGGTACAATCTTTGACAAAATTCGAGCGAAAAAGTCAACTTAAGCTTAAAAGGGCAATAATTGGCCCTTATCTACGAGACACTAAGCTCTTTCTTCAACACCTAGCGCAATGAATCAAAAGCCCTCTAGCCCTGGCGACTAGAAGTCGCGGCTACACAGACAAAACCTGCCTATGCAGGTTAAAAACTCTTAATTTTTCTTAGTCCACGCAAGTGGACTTTGTTTGTGTAGTAGCAAATTCGATTCACCCAATACTTTTAAAACATCCTCTAATCAAGTTGAGTATTTACCATTAATTTCTATATAACCCTCTGAAAGATCGCAACCCCATACAGTTGCAGAGGCATCGCCAATATTAAGGCTAACATGAATATCTACTTTATCTTTAGACATAATTTGCCGTAACTGTTCTAGATTTCCCTCAGTTAAGCTACTAGGATAAACTTTCACATTATCAAAACTAATAATAACTTTATCTGGATTTATCTGCTGTTCATTTTCACATTTGCCTATAGCCATAGCAACTCGTCCCCAATTCGGATCTGCTCCATAAACAGCAGTTTTTACTAATGGGGAATTTACGATTGCTTTAGCTACTGTTTTAGCTTGTGCATAGTTAATCGCTGAATCTACAGTTACCTCAATTATCTTAGTAGCACCTTCTGCATCTCGTGCAATTTTCAGCACTAATTCTTGTGCAACTTCTTGCAATGCCCTAGCAAAATCTGGTTCTGAAACTTCACCGGCTATTCCATTAGCAAGAATCACAGCAGAGTCACTAGTAGAAGTGTCAGTGTCTACACTCAAGCAATTAAAGGTTTTATCTATAGTAGAGCGAAAAATAGAACGAAGGCTATTTGCAGAAATTGCAGCGTCAGTAAAAAAGAAAGTTAGGAGGGTAGCCATATTAGGCTCAATCATGCCAACACCTTTGGCAATTCCTACTAGCTTGGCATTTCCTATTTGCCGTGTAGCTAGTTTCGCTACTGTATCAGTGGTCATAATACCACGAGCGGCGGCATGAAAATCAGCATCAGTCAATTTTTTGCCAAATCCCAATAAACCAGCCCGGATTTTTTCAATAGGGTAACATCTGCCAATTACACCTGTAGAAGCTATCACAATATTATTTGCAGCAATTCCAGTTTCAGTTGCGACTAATTGCAGAACATCTTGGGCATCAGCGATGCCAATAGAACCATTAGCTACATTTGCATTTTTAGATATAATGACAATTCCTTGTGCTTGTGAATCTTTTAAATTATCGCGGCTAATAGTAACACTTGGCCCAGCAAAAAGACTTTGAGTGAATACTCCATCTGCAACACAAGGAACTGATGATTTAATAAATACAAAATCATCAGTTGTATCTCGTATTCCCAAATTAGTGATAAATGCACTAAAACCTTGAGGTGTGGAAGATATAGTTAATGACATTTTTCGATATTTAATAATTTGGTTTAATTATCTCATATCATTGTAGGGTGGGCGACACGAGAGACCTGAAATACAAGGGACGGGCAAGATGCCCATCCCACAAAACTAGCAAAATTATCCCGCAAATATGCAACACCCAATTTTTAATTTATCGAGTACTATAAATCAGTTAGTGTAAGAGTGAATGTAGTCCATCCATTGCCACTTTCTACTTCAATGTTTCCTTGCAATTGTTCGACTAATTTCTGGACTATAGATAAACCTAAACCCGAACCACCTTGATTCCAAATATCTCTATTAGGGAGACGATAAAATTTATCAAATATCCGTGGTAACTCTGTCACCGCAATTTCTGCTGAATTACTGACAGTAATAATTGTTTTTGCAGGTGCTTCCGAGGAATTGTGACTTACACTTAAGACAATTTCACCACCCGCAGGTGTGTATTTACAGGCATTATTGAGCAATTCTACTATGATGCGTTCTAAACTAATGCCATCTGACAATAGCGGCGGGAGATTTGCAGGGAGATTCGGTTGTAGAGTTTGCTGATGTTGTTGAACACGAATTTGAAACGGCTCGATAATCCAAAGTAACCACTGTTGTAAAAGCAACGCATCAGGTGTAATAACTGGATAGGATGAGCTTTCTAGCCGTTGTAAGTCTAGTAGATCGTTAACTAATTCTAGTTCGCGATCGCACTCGCTTTCCATTAATTTTAGATAGCGTTGAGCATCCTCAGTACTATTAGATAGTTGTATCATTTGAATCATCATCTTAATATTACTCAGAGGCGATCGCAGTTCGTGAGAAACTAAATTCAAAAAGTCATTTTTGAGTTGATTTATCTCTTCCCATTGCACCACAAGTTGTTCTTGCTCAATTTGCTTTTGACGCGCCTCAATCGCTCGTTTGCGCTCAGTAATATCTCGAAACACCAATACAGCACCTGTAATATTATCTTTTTCATCTTTAATCGGTGCAGCACTGTCATCAATTGGTATTTCTGCACCATCTTTATTAATCAGAATTGTTTCTGCGGGAAGATGAACGATAATACCATCTTGAAGAACTTTGATAATCGGACTTTCAATAGGATTACGAGTTTCGCCATTAGCAATATTAAATATCTCTGAGGAATTTCTACCACAAGCTTCTTCCTGTTTCCATCCAGTCAGATTTTCCGCAACCGGATTCATAAAAGTGATTAAATCTTGTAAGTCACTAGCAATCACACCATCGCTGATACTTTTTAAAAGTGCATCTAGCCATTTTTTATTAACTTTTAATTGCCTTTCCAAACCATGCTTAGTCAAAGTTATTTCAATATTTGTTTGTAGTTCTCTTTCTTTAAAAGGTTTCAGTAGGTAGCCAAACGGCTCAGTTATCTTAGCTCGTTCCAATGTATTCTCATCTGCATAAGCAGTCAAATAAATTACTGGAATATCCAAACGCTTATAGATTTCTTCAGCAGCTTCGATTCCATCCATTGAGCCTTTAAGCTTGATATCCATCAGTACTAAATCTGGAGATATTTCTATTGCTATATTGATCGCTTCTTCTCCTGAAGAAGCAATAGCAGGCACTGTGTAACCAAATTTCTTAAGCCGATATTGTAAGTCTTTGGCAACAATAGCTTCATCTTCCACAACTAAAATTTTTGCGTTTGTCATCTTTTATTGATTGTCTATTTATGGTAAAGGAAATGTCACCTGACACTCTACTCCAGTAGAGCCTGTAATATTGATTTTTCCTGCTAACTGATGGGTTAAAGCATCTACCAACTCCCATCCTAATGATGCGATGTTTTTAAAATCAAAGTTTGGTGGTAAGCCAATCCCGTTATCACTAACTATCAGCATTAAATTATTATTAAGTATTTTCTTTATTTCAATATTAATTGCACCCTTACTATCTTTAGGAAATGCATATTTTAATGAATTAGATACAAGTTCATGGATAATTAGGCTACAAGGAATTGCTGTATCTAAACCGAGAAAAATACAATTTTCGGTACTTATTGTCAAAGCGATCGCATCTTCATTGACTTCATAAACAGTAAATAAGCTTGCTACCAAATCTCGAATATATTCACCAAAATTAATCCTTGCTAAGTCTTGAGATTGATACAATTTTTCGTGAACGAGAGCCATTGATGCAATCCGCTGCTGGCTTTGTTGAAATATTGTCAAATCGTCTTTATCTTTGATATAGGCAGATTGTAGATTGAGCAGACTGGAAATAACCTGTAAATTATTTTTGACTCGATGGTAAATTTCTTTTAATAACACCTCTTTTTCTAATAGTGATGCTTTAATTTGCTCCTCCCACTGCTTGCGTTCGCGCTGCGCGGCTTTCCGTTCGCTAATGTCTTCGACCACAGAAATAAAATATTTTGGCTCACCACTAGATTCACGCATTAAAGACACAGTGAGATTAACCCAAACTATGGAATTATCTTTACGGAAATAGCGCTTTTCCATCGAGTAAGTTTGAATATTATCTGCTAAAATCTGCTCAACATATTTCAGGTTAGTATTAAGATCGTCCGGGTGAGTAATATCTTGGAAAGTTAACAACTGTAGTTCTTCGAGTGTGTAACCAAGAATATCGCAAAGCTTCTGATTAACTAACAACCAGCTTCCATCGATTGCGACATGGGCAATGCCAACAGCAGCTTGATGGAATGCAGCCCGAAATCGCTGTTCGCTCTCTCGCAATGCTTCTTCTATTCGCTGGCGTTCAGTAATTTCTGTCTGTAATGATTCGTTGATTCTTGTTAACTCTGCTGTTCTTTCCTCAACCATGCTTTCTAATTGGTTAAGTAGGCTATTTAGTCTCTCCTCTGCTTGCTTGCGATCGGTAATGTCAGTATGTGAACCTGCCATTCGTACTACATTACCATCTTCATCCCACAGTGCTTGCCCTCGATCTAAAATCCATTTATAGGTACCATCTTTACATAAAGCTCGATACTCAGTAATGTAAAACGGTGTTTTCTGAGCAAAGTGATCTTGAACCGCTTGTTTCACCCACTCAACATCGTTCGGATGCACTCGTGTCAAGCATTCATCCAAATAGTTAGAAATTTCGTGGTTTTCGTAACCGAGCATTTCTTTCCAGCGAGCCGAGAAGAAAACTTCATTGGTTTTAACATTCCAGTCCCAAATTCCATCATTATTGCCTCGCAAAGCTAATTGCCAGCGTTGTTCGCTTTCCCTCAACACCTCCTCAGTCCTTATGCGTTCAGCAATTTCTTTTGCTAGTTGGTAGTTTGCAGCCTCAAGTTGGGCAGGACTCGGTAGAGCTAGCACCTGTGGCATTAATGGCACAAGCTCTATAGCCGTTAATACGGAGACAAAAGCGGTGATAGCTTTGATTAACCCTGATAGCCAATAGGTAGGATACCAAAGCGTCCATATATCCATTAAATGAGTTGTGCCACAAGCAACTATGAATGTACCAAACATTAGGAATATCCAGCCGAAAGGCATATCTCGCCGTTTACGAACAAAATAAACCAACATCACTGGAATTGAATAATAAGCAAGTCCAGTTAACACATCTGAAATCAGATGCAACCACACCAATCCTGGTTTCCAGAGGTAGCAATGTCCGTGGGGAATAAATTGGCTAGTAGAGAAAAAATTATTTAAAAATTCCATTATAAAACCTACACATTGCACAAATCTTCACTAAAGCCTGAAGTGCGAAAGAAGAGGTTTTTAACCTCAGACCTCTTATAGATGCGTATACACCTAGAGAATGGCTCTCATATTCTCAAGGAGAACTATGTTTGGCATTTGTCAGAGTTTTACCGTACTAGTTTTAGGCTAGATCGATTATTAGCTTGAGCTTCTATATTCTGTGTTCGTCATCTTTTCTGAGTTTTTTAATCTGAATAATATAAGATTTATTAAAATTAAAATACCGCGATCGCTTTGGTTATTGTTACCGTATTTTTTCTGAAATCAACCATTTACATATATAAAAACTTCAAAAAACACAGTAATTTTTCGGTTATATAATAATCTAATTATAATCTAGCTGCATACGTGTATTTGCAGGGTAGGTCAGCACTATTAATCTGTCATAATGTTCGACAAGCCAAGGGATAAGTTGTAACTTAGAGTTAAGTAAAAGTGCGCGGTGAAAAAAATATAAACTGCGAAATACCATTTCTAGGGAGATACGTTCAATAGGCTGTCGTAGAGCGATCGCTACATCAGCACACAAGTCATTCAGACTTAAAGCGGGCGAAACGTAGCCATCGCGTTACCCCTCCCAATTAACCAACTCCCTATCCACTATCGCAATCTTCCACTGCGGATACTTTACTAACAATTTCTTGATCACAATCTGCAACGCCGGATCATCCCAACACTCGTACAAGAAATCAAACCCCAGATTCTGCCCCGAATTTCCCGCCATTTTCAGTTTCTGCATTCGCTCTGGTCGTGCATTTACCCTTGCAACAATCGCTTCATGTGACCATTTTTCAGCACTGGGGGCATCTGTGGCAGAACAATCACCTTCATGATTTGCTTTGTCTTCATCACGAGAAACCGAGTTTTCAACCTTCAACTCAGCAGAGGGACGACTCGGTTCTATTTTTTGATTTGGGATCGCTTGAGTTGAAGAAAATTCATTTTCAGCAACGGGCGCGGCGGAAAAAATGTCTTCAAGACAGTCTCTTTCTTGGATTCGTTCTGCCAGTGATCCCATGCAACCACTAGTTAGTTCTTCTCCCAAATCCTGAATCACTTCGCCTCGTTCCACATACAAAGTGCGGTATGGATCAGCATGAGCAACAATACAACCAACGCCAATTGTGTCAGGTTGAGAAGAAGCGATTTCTAGGGCAGTAATTAATTTTGTTTCCTCGCTGGTTAATTCTACCCAGTAGTCCTGTTTAATCACCTCGTATTCTTGGGCAACATTCCAAAACTCTTCCCAGCTACAACCCGGTTTAGCTACCACTGCTCTAATGTCACTAACTGCCTGGGGCAACATTGACAATTGCTCGGCTCGATATGCGATTGCTTGTGGTGTCGCCTCACTCCCCAGAATTATCGCCGCAGCTTCCAGGGCTTGGGTATTGTTCATGGCGCTGGCGAGATTCTTCAACGCCATCCCCATTAGGCGCAGACATTCTTGGGCATTTTCTTTTGGTGGTTCAACAGCTAGCGATCGCAAATCAATAGTTTTCTCTAGTGCAAGCTTTACCTGCTTATTCAACGCTTTGCTTGCCTGCTGCGTCATGGTATTCCCCCACTGCTCTTGAGGGCGTTCCTGTACGGCGTTTTCCAAATCTTGAATGCGCTGCTTGAGTTGTTGATTCTCAGCCTCCAACTGCCGTAGCGATTCCATCTCATCCAATCGTTGCTGCAACTGAATATTCTGCTCCTTCTGCTGCTTGTACAGGTTTTGAAGGGAACTGGAGAAATCTCATCATCTTAGTCAGGAGAATAATAAGATAACTGATGTAGTTCCCTTTAAAACTGAGCGTTTGCAGAAGCTAGAAGCACAACTGGCGTTCTTAGAGCAGTTTCCTGGATTTAACCCTGGTGCAGAGGATCTTAAAGCAGAACTACAACGCCAGATTGAAGAGGAAACTAATTTTTTTCAGTCTAAGCACCTTGAGGACAAGACTGTTGAGGAGATTATTCAGGTAGGCAATAACCTGGGAATTTGGCGATCGCTATCTAACAATGAGAAGGTTCAGATATATCGCCGCATTACTAAGGTAAATTGCATCGCTGCAACAAACCTGTTAAAGCTTTCACCTAGTTGACCGTTTGTAGCTTTGAGAAATTCTAACTGGCTTTTTAATAATTCAATGTCATTGAAGTTTTTCGTCGGGGCTGATAGCGGTGAAGATGTAGGGATAGGAGTTGGAGTTTGGGAAATCACCAAATCCCACAGGTGAGGTAAATCAATTGAGGGCAGCCAATCCATAGATATTTTGTTTATAGCAATTATTTATTTAATCATGTGCGATCGCATTACTCCATCAATCCAACTCTAACTAAAAGCGATCGCACAATCCACTCCAACTTTAACTAAATCCCGAATGTATTTCCATCCCCGTGAGGGGTAATGATTTGAAAACTCCCATAAACCTTGCAGCTGGTACTACCAATCCCGAAGCGGGTTTCCATCCCCGTGAGGGGTAATGATTTTAAAACCGCCGCCCTTTTCAAGCACTTCTCCAAACAAGGGGAAGGAGTTTCCATCCCCGTGAGGGGTAATGATTTTAAAACTAAGCGGAAGTTTTTCTGTAGAAAATTTAACTCCCGAGTTTCCATCCCCGTGAGGGGTAATGATTTTAAAACGCTACCCTTCTAGAACACTTACTATGACTGGGTTTGAAATTGCCATTTTAGCGGGGGGTCTAATTTTGCTGTCAATAAGCAATTTTAATGACAATCAACCACTAATACAGGCATCTCAAAGTCTTACTCAGTAAGCGATTCGCGGGGGTCAACGAAATCATAAGGGTTTCAAGAATTGGCATACCCCCGCGAAAAATTTACGTGTATGGGGTAAAAACCAACACTTTAACTTTCACCAAGAAACGCAATATTAATTTTTCAAGGTTCCGATTATCTTAAACAAGAGTATACCAAACTACTCCTGACTCTTCAAAGCGCGTCGTGCCAACTTGACATAAGTCTTCACCGTTTCATAAGGCATCTCTAAATCTTCTGCCACCACCTGCAATGACTCGCCCATTTCCCGCCGTGCTAAGATTGTCGCCCATTTTGAGGCTATTTCATCTGCGCGATCGCCACCCGTCCGTTTGCGTCGTGCTTTAAAAATCTGTGTTAAATCTTCAATGCGTTTCGCCAAGACAGTTTGCACATCAGGTATATCTTGGACAACTTGAGATGACCAACCCAAACGTGTTTGTCCCAAGCCAAAGGTAGTTTTGTGACCAGTACCGCAGTAAGGTGCAAGTTTTCCTAAAGCAGAAAATAACTGCCCAAATTCTGGCTGTTTGGCTGCATTTTTAGCTAAACTCAACTCAATCGCCCCAGTGAATCCTGTGACTGCGCCTTTCTTCCCCGCCAATACCTTCGCGGTTGTTAGTTGGCAACGAGTAATCAATATATAATCATCTACCCAAGCCAGAAAATCATCCTGGTCAACAGACATCCCCGAAAAGTCATTCCAGCGCCGCAGGTAGCTATGAAATACATTTACTGGTACTGGTAAGGGAAAGTGATGACCTTTACGGCGAAAACTTGTAGGACTGAGAAATTTTAGAGCGAAAGTTTCATTAAGCTCAGATTCTAGCAGTTGCATATAAGTCGTAGGAGGATGGGCAATTTTGACAGAACGAATCTGCAAAGGGGCATTTTTTAATTCCAGCACCTCTGGCAAATTTTCTACCCATTGCGCCATCCACTGTTGCACTCGATTAGATAAAGCTGTGACATACCAACGATAGGAGGTGTTTGCAGATAATTGTATTTGTCTACCGCTACTGGTAATCTCTCCATTTAAAGCTGAGATAGTAAACGGTTTCTCTGACTCTCCATCATGGAGGTAAGCAGAAAGTTCTGAGTCTGTGGAACGCACTTGTTGGAGAAACCAGGCGTGTAGTCCAATAGTGTACTGAGGGAAGAGGTCACAATCTTTTGCAGGGACTAACTCAAATTCTAAGTCGATTAACTCTGTGTCCGGCGGCCATATCAGCGCAGATGGAGGGATATTTGGCTTTTTTTGAGAGCGTCGAGGCATAGTATCATTTGAGCCACAGTTTCTATATTTTATCTTGTTTTCATCCCCAGGAGGGGATAAAACTGTGAATCGTGCTACTGCAATATGGGGTCAAATCAGAGACAAAATAAAATCCCCAGCAAACTGTTTGAGCGATCGCTAGGGATAAATAATATTATTGTCATACCAGCTAACCAAGTCTTGCTTTATCACAATTACCCTCGACTGTCCCGGTCAAAGGACTTGGGAGAATATAATTTCTAGCAATAATCAGGATAACTGATATTAACAAAGACGCAGGTGTTTAGATAAAGTCAATCAACTCAAAGCTTCATTATCAGGTAATTTTTGCACTCCTTGCACATCAAAAATAATCAAGAATTTGATATTTTTGATTGAATGTTGCAACACTTGTAAATAAGCAACTGCATCATTACGGCGGCGAAACCGTGCAACAAGATTAGACTGTTGAACACCAGAATTCACGCCAGCATTATCCAACAGTTGTTCGTTAGATAAAACGCGAATAATGCACCACGGATGCAGTTGCTGAAAATAGGTCATAATAACCACCTTACAAATGCTGTGAAATACTCAAAAACTCAGCTTTGAAATGACTATCATTACCGTAGGCTATGAGTATTTGCTAAGACAGAGCAAGATGCTATTGACAAATTACTTAATTTGTGAACTTTTATCGGCTATGATTCAAGATGGTTAAGGTGCAACCAGTCCAAAACCTGTTCGGGAATCTCCTCGAAATGTTCGAGAAAAAAATCCATCAAAGCCAGATGGAGTAAATCATTATGGGTGGGATAGCGTCGATTAGAACCATTTCTAAACCAGCCTCGAACTGTTGAATCCGAACGGGAACATATTAAGGCAATTAGTTCATAACTTACAGCCCATTTAGCATAAAATTGTGTTGGTGTCATGCTAAACTCCCAATTGCTATAGAGTAAAATCAGATGTCGTTCGCGTGTGGTGATTCGACGAATATTAGACATGATAAACAAGTTAAAATTTGCCAGACAAAATACACTTAAAAACAGCAATTTCAAGGAATTGTCAAAAGTCAGAATTTATCAGGAGTCTAGTATAATTGATATATTCATTAATCAAATGTTCTCCTGAATTCTGACTCCTGACCTTGATTAGTGTGAATCTAAATGGGTAATGATGATGCTCATATCCTCCATATAACACCAGTAAAACCGTTTCGCCATTGATGCAGAAGAACTCCAGAGTTCGCCATCTTTGCAACGATATCGATGGGTTCTTAAGCTGCGATATGTAGCCCCCTTATTAGCGAAACATTCAAAAGCTTTATCGTATTGCTTGCGGTCTTTTGGAAATAATGAATCAAGTTGTTTTTGGGCTTTTTCAGCGAAAATCAAACGGAACAAAATCAGTAAAAAGTAAAAAGCTAAAAGGAAAAAGAAAGAGAGAAAGCAATCAAGAATATGTAACGAATTACTGCCCTTATGTCTTGTCTTATTCAGTATTTCTTTTGACTTTTGACTTTTAACTTTTTACTTGTTTGGTGGAGCGCGTGCTTTTTTCCAAGCGTTCATTTTGTGATAATTTGTGTGGATAATACTTTGTCAGATGTTGCGCGATCTAAACTATAAACGCAGCGTCGTCTACTACAAACTCAGGTTGCGTTCCTAAAACTGCGACCTTGCAACGATTGTGTGCAGACATGGGGTAGAATCTAACTTGGTCTTCCCGTTTGTTAACGAGTCGGAAGAGGTATTTGGATAGGTTGTCATACTGCTTTTCATCCAACACGCACTCGAAAACCGATTTTTGCACCCGCAAACCATAAGCTTCTAGAAGTTTTGCCACTTTATTGCGACGGGTATCGCTCACGATGTCGTAGCAAACTAAATAAAACATCAGAGGAAGTAAAAAGTAAAAAGAAAGAAGAAAGAAGAAATGTGTAGATTACTACCGAAATTCCTTCACATGGATTCTCTTTTAACTTTTGACTTTTAACCTTTGACTTTTTACTTCTTCCTCTTCTCTTTTGCCTTTTAAGTTTTTACTTTTTACTTCACTTGCTGGACGAAACTTCAACGCTAAGGGACGGTAAAATTCTACATCTCCCAGTAAAGATGCAAGATATTCTCGTACTTGTAAGTCGATACATTGACGATAACTTACTTCTCCAGCGTAAGGATGCAGTACAAAAGTTCGCAATTTTGCTTCCCAATATTGGAGAAACTTTTGCAAAAGATTGCGTGACTGGCTTTTCCCGTTCCCATTTCCATTACCATTGGTGTTAGTCAAGTTGCGGACAAAATTTAACACCAAGTCATCGACAATAGGTGCGCGAAATTCTGCGGTAAAGTCCCATGCTAAGGGCAGTTCGTGATTACCATTGCAGTGTAAAATTGCGTAGTCTGGATTAAGTCCTGCGGTGTTCAGCAGTGTGTAAATATATTGATGCAGCAGTTGATTTCCCAGGTTTATTAGTTGGCTAATGCGCTTTGCAGTTGTACGCGGACATTCGTTGTAGAAGGTGAGTAGAGAAGCAACAGCGCAGTAATAAATATTATCAGCTTCTTCGCTGTATTCGTGCAGTTCGTCAATTCCTGGTGCTATTGGTAAGTTGTCCATCAATAGCGTCAGGTAATTTAATGCGCGTTGAGTTGTGTGATTAGCGTGGTGGCGAGTCCAGCTTTGCAAAAAAGTATGCTGATTGTGCAATTTTACCCAGGTAATACTTTCTGCTGTAGCGCGGTTAAATTCAGTATCGCGTGCGCGTCTACGTTGATAGGTAAGATATTTTGCTTGTAGTTGAGATGGATTTTCTACCCGTCCTAAATATTCACCAGTTTGGGTTAGATATAAGACGGGAATCTGATGTGAATGAACGATTTGAATGACTTGTTTTGGTAAAGTGATATTACCAAAGATGATGAACTGGCTGAGATTACGAATGGGAATACAGATACGTTGATTTTGTTGATGAAACACCTTTAAATAATGGTGTTGAATTTGGAATGTTACGTCCCGTTTCTGGATCTCTTGCCTGTGTTTTGGTATGTTTATGACCATTGCAGCCAAAGCAACTCCAAGCAAGATTTTCTAAAACTGTTTCTCCACCTGCTTGTCGGGGTTTTATATGCTCAACGGTAAAACTCTCGGTGGCAAATTGCTCCCAACAACGACAATACTCACAGTAACTGCGGGCACGAGCAGCAACAATACGCCTCATTGGTTCTGGGGTTCGCTCTGACATTAGGCGATGTTGCTGTGTTTAGGCAAGAACTCGTTAATCAGCACTTTCAAATCAGTCTGACGAAGTTGAGCTAGTTTTATCAATGCTTCTGCACGTTCAGCATCTTGTTGCTCGACGCGTTCAACATACATTAGTAGCTCTTGATGCTCTGTGTCTGTAATTACTCCAATCTCATTTTGTTGACGCAGATAAGCCAATCTATCTTGTTCTTCGGGAGACAGACGGTGTTGAATAATTTGAAGCAAAGCAGCTTCGCTGATTTGAGGGTTTGGTGTTTCTGATACCTGTAAAGCTTCGTGAGAAAGGGCTTCTAAAAATTCGACAGCCTTTACTAAAGATTCTCTTGGTAATTGTTCGAGTAAAGCGATCGCTCTTTTACGAATTTCTGTAGGTACAGCCATTATTACCTGACCTCGTTTGCTTCTAGCTTAGATTATAACCATCTTGTCCTGCTTTCTATTATGCGATCGCACTCCATCCTCTCAAACAAAGAGGTTTCCATCCCCGTGAGGGGTAAAGGAATTAAAACATCAATCCATCAAAGAACTGCTAGACTTAAAACAGTTAGGAACGTTTCCATCCCCGTGAGGGGTAAAGGAATTAAAACCAGTTTACGGCGAACGCGTTGTAACTGTAATACTTCGTTTCCATCCCCGTGAGGGGTAAAGGAATTAAAACCCCGATCCGATAAATTCTCGCGCTGTTTTAAAAGTTTCCATCCCCGTGAGGGGTAAAGGAATTAAAACCCTGCCCATTTAGAAGCCTTATGCAGACAGGGTTACAGATACCCATTTTCGCGGGGGGTCTAATTTACTTGTCAATAAGCTACATTTATTGAGAATTTAGTCCTAGTAGACCCTTCTCAAAAGCTTACTCAGAAAGCTTTTCGCGGGGGTCAACGAAAGAATAAGGCTTTTGGCGATCGCCTGACCCCCGCGAAAAATTTACGTACACAAAGTAAAAACAAGTACTTTGAGATTCACTTGGAAACGTTAGATTAAGTTTTCAAGGTTCTGTCTGTTGTTTCAGATAGTATCACAAAGTACTCTGACTTTTCACAGCATCAAACACGAACTTAATATAAGTTTTCTCTACTACCGCCCTGGTTGTGCAAGGTTATTTGTGGAACAGTTTATTTCTCCCAAATCATCGGTCGGTAAACTTCCACTTCACCCTTCAAGCATGAGATATATTCCCGTACCTGCAACTCAAGAGCGCGACGGTATGCTACTTTTTGTCCAGTATGAGGGTGCGTCATTTCTGATTGCAATTTCTCTTCCCAATGTTTCAGAAACTTCTTGAGTGCGTGAGCTTGAAAATACACACCTTCTCGTTCGTCGGGTAACGTAAAATCATCAATTGTAAAAACTTCTGAATTGACTAAATAAACTGCTAAAGAATCGACCAAACCAGCCCTCCATTCTTCCATCAAATCAGAAACTAGTGCTGGATGATTGTCACGGGGAACGTGTAAATTCCCAAAATGAGTATGCAATCCTACAGATTGGATGAACGAATAAACATTTTGGCTTAATAGAGTGTACCCCAAACTGAGCATACTATTAATGGGGTCAGTGGGTGGACGCTTGGTGCGCTTTTCAAACGTAAACGAACCAGAAAATAAACTTCCCAGTGCTTGAAAATAAATTGTCGCCGCCCTTCCTTCATATCCCCGCAGCATATCCAGATTATCTGCAAAAGGTAGTTTGCTCATCAAAATTTCTAATTCATTAGATGCCTTTTTGATGATTGTTTCATCTACATTTTTAGATTTTTGACGACGGTTTAACCGCATCAATAATATACGTGAATTATGCAACTTTGCCCGAACTATCGCTTCAGCTTGCTTTCTGGTAAACTCTGGATTTTGACAACGCTCAACCTGTAACATCAAATATTCAACTTTAGCATCACCTTCTGTTTGCAACCTGCCAAAATACCGACCTTTTTGCGACAAATACATCATTGAAATCCGTCGCCGCAACGCCATACTCACTGCACCATGTGATACATTACAACAACCAAACAGCACAACATTACTGACTCGACTAACTGGAACTTTAATCCGCAATTCACCTTGATAATAAACTTGAAATTGTTGATTTTTTACGCTCAAATAAGCACCTTGGTCGGTTATATATAAAGTAGTCATGGTTTCCTGCCAATAATGAGAAATTGATGCTCTCGGAAAATTGATCGGCTTGTCAATACTGCAAGCTTTAGGAGGATGAGAAACTGGTTTCGCTGGTCTTGGTTTCCTGCGAAAATAAGGTGTACCTGAATCATTAATTACCCATTCCCCAGGGAGTACAGGTTTGGGTGGTGGTGGTGCATAAACTTCACCGCCAGCAAAGCGATAACCTAAAAAAGTAAACTCATCATTGGGCGTAAAAATCTGTGTCTTCTCTGGTTGTAGAGTTAAATAAACTTCTCCTAACCAAGCAGTAATTTTGTCAAGGATACGGTTTGCTTCTTGCCAACTCTTACAGGCGATGACAAAATCATCCCCGTATCGCACTAAATTAATACCTTGACTGAGACATTTTCTATCAAAATTAGT
The DNA here is from genome assembly GCF_963920915.1 of Nostoc sp. PCC 9305. Taxonomy (NCBI): domain Bacteria; kingdom Bacillati; phylum Cyanobacteriota; class Cyanophyceae; order Nostocales; family Nostocaceae; genus Nostoc; species Nostoc sp. PCC 9305. Next base: position 27,619 of record NZ_CAWUDN010000001.1, on the reverse strand, counting down.
CAGGTATAAATTTGCTAAAGCACCAGAAAGTCCCCCACCTTGTAATACTCCTTTACCAAAATTACGATATTGTCCAGCGACGATAATTCCTGACTTCAACTGCTGTTCTAGTAACTGTAATACTATTGGTTCAAGTGATAATTCCTCCAATGCAGTTAACAATAATGCCCAAGAAAGATTGTCAAAAAAATCAGCAATATCGGCTTTGATAATCCATTTGGGTTGATACTGATAGTATCCATATAAATGTTGTACTGCTTGGTGAATACTGTGTCCAGGACGATAGGCATAGCTGCAATCAAGAAACGTATCTTCTAAGGGAAAATACAATTCATCGAGTAGTAAACGCTGGATAATTCTATCCCGCACGGTAGGGACACCAATTAAGCGCTTACTGCCGTTTTTCTTGGGTATGTAAAACCCTTTAGCAGGGCTTGGAGTGTAAGTTTCGTGGTGTAGTTGATATTCGAGCTTCTGTAATTGTTCGGTAGCCATTGACTCGAATAAGTCAACAGAAATACCATCAATCCCCGCAGTTTTACTTCCCGCACGAACTTGTAGCCATGCGAAATTGAGGTGTTCTTTGGTGAACATAATCAAAAGTAAAAAGTAAAAAGGTAAAAGGTAAAAGAAAGATTATGGACACGCTTTCAACCTACTTGGGATGATAAATCCCAAGGGCGAGTAGCGAAACTCCGTTAAAACGGACTAAAAATGTAATATGTGTTTTAGTGTCGAATCCCTTGCAGTACCTTTGATTTAATTGTTGCAGTGCCATATATGAGTTATTGACTCTTGTATATGAGTTCGTATATGACTTATGTAAAATTCTTTTACCTTTTGACTTATTATGAGCAGGACTCTGGTTGCATCAGATGAAGGTGTGAAGCTGGCAAGAAAAGCCTTAAAAGCCAGAAATTTAACTCAAACAGATTTTGCTATGGAGGTAGGATTAGGTTACACAACTGTTAATAATTTCCTCAACAGTAAACCGATATATCGCACAAATTTTCAAGAGATGTGCGTTTTTCTGGGCTTAGACTGGCAAGATATTGCTGCATTTGGTGAAGAAGCCGAACCCCAAGAACTCACATCCCTTGATAACCTTTGGCAACAACTTCAATTATTAAGCTCTCCTACTGAACAAATGGGGCTAGTCTTAGTAAAAGAGGAAACACTAGGTTGGGGGAAGAATTTACCGAGCCGTTATGAAAAGTCAGTGCAGGTAGGTAGTTTTATTCGTTTTGAAGTCAACTTAGAGACTCCTGGATATTTACTACTATTGCAAAAAGATACATCTGGACAACTTTGGTGTTTTTGTCCTTCGTGTTTTGCTCCCCAGCCGCAGTTGAATACAGGTAAGACAACTCTGCCTCAAGAAGGTTCGCCAATAACGTCTTTCCCAATAGAAGGCGAACCAGGTAAGGAGGAAATTATCGCAGTCCTTACCAAGGAAGTACCTGCATTAGACTGGTTACGGCAAGAGAATGATGAGGTTTTGAAACTAGAAGCAAGTCATCTTATAGAGTTACTAAAATATGTGACCGAACGCGGAGACTATCAACTTTGGTATACAGATTACATGGTTATTGCACGATAAAAAAGTTAATAGTTTAGGCGTTCAAAACTTCAAGTAGTTTGTTATACTACTGCTCATAGCCACAGAACCTTGAAAACTTAATATCAAGTTTCAAAATAAAAGTAAAAGTGCTTAGTTTTACTTTTCATACGTAAGTTTTTCGCGGGGGTAGAGCGATCCCTGAAACCCTTATGATTTCGTTGACCCCCGCGAAAAGCTTGCTGAGTATGAGTTTGAGATACCTAAGTCTGTGTCTAATTGTCAATAAGCTATACTTATTGACAGGCAAATTAGACCCCCCGCGAAAATGGGTATCTGTAACCCTCTCTGGACAAGGCTTCTAAAAGGGTAGGGTTTTAATTCCTTTACCCCTCACGGGGATGGAAACTCATGATGAACAATTTTAGGTAAAATAAGTAATTGATTGATTGATTGAAAAGTCAAAACTAAAAAATATACAAACATCTGGAACTAGCAGATGAAAAAACTCTTAAAAAAATTAAATCAACTTAACTTACAGGTTGTGCAACTTGCTGGACAAGGAAACTTAAAGCAAGCAATAATCATTGCCCAACAAGCTGTCAATTTAGGATCAAGCCAGCAGCTAACAGAGCATTCAGAATATTGTGATAGCTTGAATAACTTAGCAGAATTATATCGGATACAAGGATGTTATTTAGAAGCCAATCCCTTGTATTTACAAGCGTTAACTATTAGAAAAAGTCTCTTAGGTTCAGAACATCCTGATGTTGCACAATCTTTAAATAATCTGGCAGCACTATATCATTCACAAGGTAATTACTCACAAGCCGAAAAATATTTTTTAGAATCCCTGGAACTTTGGAAAAGTATTTTTGGAGCCGAACATTTTCAAATTGCGACTAATTTAAATAATCTGGCAGAAATTTATCGAGAACAAGGAAAATATCTCAAAGCTGAACAAGTACATTTAGAAGTTTTAGCAATGCGAAAACGTCTGTTTGGCGATGAACATCCAGATATTGCTCAAACTTTGACTAATCTAGCATCAATTTACACATCCCTTGGACGCTATAAAGAAGCAGAAAAAATGCACTTAGAAACCTTGGCGATGAAAAAACGTTTGTTTGAAGAGTTACATCCTGATATTACTATTAGCCTGAATAATTTGGCCAGATTGTACGATGTTCAAGGACGTTATCTCGAAGCAGAACAACTGCATTTAGATGTTTTAGACAGATGGAAAGAAATATTAGGTTCAGAACATCCATATATCGCATCTACCTTCAGCAATCTGGGTGGAACTTATCAAGAACAGGGGCGTTATATAGAATCAGAGCAAAAATATCTAGAAGCCTTGGCGATGAGAAAACGCTTGCTAGGTGCTGAACATCCTGATATTGCTAGCGGCTTGGATAATTTAGCAGAACTTTATCTGATTCAAGGGCGTTATTTATTAGCTGAACAAAAGGCTCTGGAAGCTTATTCTTTGAGAAAACAACTGTTCAGTTCTGAGGAGTTTGATATTGTTGATAGCTTAAAAATCCTGGCAGTAATTTACACATATCAAGGGCGATACTTAGAAGCTGAAAAACTATATTTAGAAGTATTTCCAATACTAGAAAGCTCATTAGGAAAAGAGCATCCCGTAATTGCCGGTGCTTTAAACAATCTGGCAGGACTTTATGAAGAACAAGGAAATTATTCTCAAGCCGAACAAAAATATTTATCAGCCCTAGAAATTCAAAAAAATCTCTTAGGTAACGAGCATCCTGATATTGCCTTGACTTTCAACCAAATAGCAGTTATTTATCGGTTACAAGGACGGTATTCTGAATCTGAACAACTGCATCTAGAATCTTTGGCGATGACCAAAAATATTTTAGGAGAACGACATCCATTCGTAGCAGCAATTATTAATAATTTAGCAGCATTATATCATGCTCAATTTAAATATCAAGAAGCAGAATCATTACTTTCGTCAGCCTTAGCTATCGTTAAAAGTGCCTTTGGTGACGAACACCCACAAGTAGCAAGTACGATGAATAACTTAGCGGTTATTTATGACTTTCAAGAGCGTTATCAAGAAGCAGAAGAACTCCATTTAGAAACATTGAGACTGAGAAAGTCATTATTAGGAGAAGAACACCCACAAATCGCTAATAGTCTGAATAATCTGGGAGAGTTATACTTTTCTCTGGGGCGCTATGAAGAAGCACAACAGAAGTATGTAGAAACTTTGGCAATGAGAAAACGCCTGTTGGGAGATGAACATCCTGATGTTGCATTTAGCTTAAATAATCTCGCAACGGTGTTAGCTGCGACTAACCGCCCAGATGAAGCTTTATCTCATCGCATCGAAGCCAGTAACATCAATGACAAGATTATTCGTAATATATTCGCTTTTAGTTCCGAAAGCGATCGCCTGTCCTTCCTCCAGAAAATTCGCAATAACTTTGACTTATTTCTTTCCCTAGTCTGCAACCATCTTGCTGACTCAGATAAAGCAAAACTTGCAGCCTTAGATTTTGTTCTCAAACGTAAAGCCTTAACCGCCTCAGCGCTGGCGGCTCAAAATGAAGCATTTTACAATGGCCGTTACCCGCATCTAACAGAAAAATTCCGTCAACTGCGCGATTTGAGCAATCAAATTATCCATCTGACTTTTGCAGTTCCCAAAACAGATGACTTAGCTACATACCAAGATAATTTGAGACAACTGCAAAACAGACATAACAACTTACAAAAACAATTAGCAGCACAAGTTCCAGAAATTCAGCTATCACAGCAAACTTTCGACCGTCAGGCGATTGTCGCAGCATTACCTTCTGATTCTATTTTGGTCGAGTTTGTCCGCTTTGACGTATTCGATTTTCAGGCAATTTCGGCCAATGGAGAAACACAATGGCATCCAGCTCGGTATTTAGCATTTATTTTAACAGCCGGACAATTAGATGCCGTACAGATGGTAGATTTAGGGGCAAGCGCATCCATCGATGAACTGATTCAAGCCTTTCGCTTACAAGCATCTGACTACACCCACCCGACATTAGCTTGGGGTAAAGGTAGTGACGCACCAAAGCTGCACATCAAATCATACAATCCCACAGATGCGATGCAACTGAGTCAAGCAGTGTTCGACCCCATCCGGGACTTAGTGAAAGATTGCAGCCATCTAATTATTGCACCCGATGGGAATTTAAACTTAGTGCCGTTTCAGATATTGCCGATTGATGCCACAGGCTCACGTCTATTAATGGATGACTATACCATCAGTTATCTGGGTGTCGGGCGAGAAATTCTCCGTAGCAAAGTTCAGCTACCAACAGGTTTTATTTCGACACCATTAATCATTGCCGATCCTGATTTTGATTTATTGGGGACTGGGGATTGGCGATCGGGAACTGGGGACTGGGAAAAAAATTTCATGCTCGATGTCCGAAGTCTTCAGTTAAACGATCATCTCACAGAAAAAGGCTTCCTTCGCGCTCCAGGGACAAGGTTTTTGGGGGAAAGTGTGGCGAAAAAACTGCCTGATGCCAAATTATACTTAGGCGCAGAAGCACTAGAAACCCGCCTGACAAGTAGCGAGTGTCCTAGTATCATGCTAATTGCAACTCATGGCTTATTCCAAAGCGATTCCCAGGCGCAACCAGTCACTAACAGGCGCAACCTACTAAACATGGAAGGTCTGCGAACAACCAAGGTAGAAAATCCTATGTTGCGTTCTGGGCTGGCGTTAGCAGGTGCTAATACTTGGCTTGCTGGTGGGAGACTTCCTCAAGCAGCAGGTAAAGGCTTTGTTTTTGCCCAAGATATTGCCAGTTTAGATTTGTGGGCGAATGAATTGACGGTTCTTTCTGCCTGCGATACTGCCAGAGGTGATATTAAAATTGGCGAAGGTGTATTTGGGTTGCGGCGTGCTTTTGCAGTGGCAGGTACAAAAACTCTAGTGATGAGCCTATGGTCTGTTCCTGACAAAGTAACTGCCTTACTGATGGAGCGTTTTTTTGATCACTTGCAGTCTGGCAGGAGTCGGTCTGAGGCGTTACATTCTGCTCAGAATTATATACGTACAATTACAGTTAAGCAATTGCGCGAATCAGCTTTGGGTCTGGAAGTGCTAAAGGAACTTTTAGCGGTCAAAGAGTTATCAGTCAAGACTAGAATTGATTGTCAAGAAAAAGACACACCATTAGAACATCCCTTTTACTGGGGAGCATGGATTTGTCAGGGAAATACAGATCCATTGGTTAACTAGGGGTAAAAGTGGACAAGCTGGCATTAATCGCTACTTTTATCTCAATTACAAATATACCAGCGATCGCTTGGTAAAATTCCCAATCAATCTTCCTGGGAAGCTTCAGCTTTTTCTTTAGCTACAGCCTCAGCAATAACCTGCCGCAACCACTCGGAACGGTTAGACTGACTACGCACGTAGGTATCTAAATCTTCTGGGAGCATCACAGGTATAGGTTTTGTATCACATATAACACTTACTTAACTTGTTACCAATAAGCCTGGGGTGAACCTGAATTTCTCTGGTATCTTTGCCACCTTTAGTGTTGTATGCCCTGATGATCAGCTTGGGACGAACCCCTAGTGCCAATAACATCTCTTTTGAGCAAAGTGCAGCTTTCGTTGATTTGGGTGGCAGTATAAAGGCAGACACCGAATAAAGCGCGATCGCGTCTTTGTGTTATTTACACAAATGCTAAGAGTTAATGGACAAGGCGATCATAAGTAGCAGCATTCGATGCAAAAGCTACTTTTATCAGATTACCGTATTTTCTGATTAACACAATTGCTTTGTAGGCGATCGCCTATATTTTGATTCAACAAATTTATAGTTCTGGCACCTGTAGGTTACGTTTATTACCTGCGTAATGCTTGTAAATAATTTCTGGAGAGTTACCAACCCACCTTCCTACATCCTTCGCATCAATATCAGCTTCCAGGCAAAGAGTAATAAAAGTGTGTCTGCATTGGTAAGGTTTGCGATATTCGCTTACTACACCCTGTTTTACAAGTTGAGTTACGATTCCATCTATATGTGTACCACGGTGATTTTTGTAACCTTTCCAGGCATGATTGAGAAAATCTCCAAAGTCTACTATGCCGCCTTTCTTGCTTCTAAAGATAAAATCATCTGGGTTACAGTTCTCAGGTTTGATAGAGTCTAAAATTTCACGTTGCTGATTATTAATCGGAAAACGCCTTTGGCTTTGAGTTTTTAATCCATCTTTGAGAGCTAACCCTTTAGTACTGATGGTAATTGCTTGCTCAAAGGTAATGTATTTATCACTGATATGCTTCCATTGTAGAGCGATCGCTTCTGATGGTCTGCACCCAGTAAAAAATAATAATTTTACTAAAGGAGCATAGTAGTTGTAGAGTTTGCTCTCCTCAAATGCTTGAATTATGCTATCTCGTTCTTCCTTAGTGAAGGGATTAATTTCATATTCTGCCGATTCTGACTTCGGTATCTGAATATCTTTTGCCATACTTTGGAATGGATTTGATTCAATCAGCTGACTCTTAAGTGCCCAATCACAGCAAGCATTTATATTTGTCAAAGTACGTTTGGCGGCATTAGCACTGAGATTTGCAATGAGATAATCTCGAATTGCGATCGCATCATCTAAAGTTTTAGTTGGTAACTTAGCAATGTGATTGCGATACTTGCGGTAGTCAACTGCATAAGTAGAAGGACTAACCTGTGGTTTTTTAAATTCAGTGTATTTTTCCCATAATTCTCCCAAGTCTGGTTGGGGTTTAGGTGAAGGTGTAGTTGGGGTAATTGGGGTAACGGTGCTTAATGACGCTGCTGGTTTGTACTTAACTAAACTGGCATCAAACTCTCCATAGTCAATATCCCTCTGGATTTTTGTCGCCAAAGCCGATGCTTGATGTCTCCCAAAAGGTGTATCATCGTGCCTTGTTGAAAGATAGAAACGCTTGGTTTTTAGCTCTCCAGTGGGCGTAATAATAGGATGAGAAAAAACCAATTGGAGACTGCCGTTAGAGTTCTTAATCTGCACTGAACCCCGACGGGCAATACTTTGAGATTTTTGAGATTCCATAAGGGTAATTAACTGGGGTAAAGACCTTTACCCTTCCACTTTACCCCAGTTTTACCCCAGAAATACTTATTGGGGTAAAAACCTCTACCTTACATTTTTACCCCATTTTTACCCCAGTTCTTTACCCAAACTAGCCAAAATAACCCCAAAAATCTCTGAAGGCTTTGAAAGCAAGCCTTTAACGCCCAATAAAAAAGGGCTTGAAAACCCTGTAGTGCTTATATTTCTTTAAAGGCGGCACCCGGATTTGAACCGGGGGTGGAGGTTTTGCAGACCTCTGCCTTACCACTTGGCTATGCCGCCACAGCAGGATTCCCTGAACTACTTTAATGTTGCTAAGGTATCTTAGTAGCCATTTAGTAGTCATCGGGCGCTAGTTAAACCATGATAGCATAGGATTCTGAGGTAGAGATAGTAGGTTAACTGGATGTTTTTGGTAGTCTTTAGGCGATCGCTAGAAAATTTCGATTGCAGATTGATCGCAGGACAAGTAACTCTTAGCTGATTAAAGAGAGTTGTAATTCTTCACTCCTGGCTTGTTATATCTTTACTTCATCGGCAAAACTACCCCAGCGGAGAAAGTGAAATGGGCCGGCGATAGAACCCCAGAGACGTTCATCGGTGTCTAAATCTCTTCCCCTGTCGAGGCTGAAAAATTCTTTAGCGTCAATCTCAAATTCGTTATCCAGATAAGTATTTTTGCCGTCACGAATCACTATGCAACCTTTACCAGGTTCAACTCTGCCTTTGAAGCTCTTACCTGTCCACTCTACAATCATGTTGCAGCCTGACATTTTTTCCAATTGGTCAACAGACAACTCTTTGAGGCGTTCGGGTTCACGAGATGCACCGTAAAATTTTTGTTCTTCTTTAACGGTGTAGTGTTCAATCGCAATGTGGTTTTCTGCCGGAATCAACTTCATTACTCGCATTCGGTAAGGTTGATTGAGCATAAAATCATAAGCTTGTTCGAGAAATAAACTTACCCCTGAGAACAACTCTAAAGGAAGGGGACGGATACACACGCGGATATGGGCATAAAAAGGTGGATTTTCAAAAGCTTGTTCTTGATTGCTAAAGTCAGCTGCCATCCAGCGGGCTAAAGTGGCGATATCAGTAGAATGAGTCATTACAAAACGATCGACTAGTTGCTTAAATATGATCTAGGATTATTTTGACACTCCCCTGACTCAAAAATCCTGGTTGCGATCGCAATTTTTAAATTATATCTAGGATAGCTGCTCTGACTGGAGAAAATTTGGCTGCTTCAGTACAACTAAACTGCTTATATCTTGTACTTGATAACAAGAACTCGTTAGGCATTTATTTTGGCAAAATGCGCACACTGCCTTTCATCTATACGCTGAAGCCACATAGCTCTCAGATAGGCTTTTCTTGTAAACCTGGAGAATAGTTAGTCAATAATAGGGCATGGGGATAATTGCTAATTATCTCATGCAAATCACTCAAGGCAAAGTAAAGTACCCATGTTCAGGCACTTAATTGCGATCGCTACTGCCACTATACTCTTTAGCAATTCCTTCGCACTGGCAAAGAGTAAACAGCCGAAACCACCGGATGAATTTCCTCCCAGCCCTTTAGAGATTACCACACCCGATCCACTGCTACCGCGATCGCTCAAGGATAAACAACCGTTAACTCTCCAAGAACGGCAAAAGTTAGAACCAGCGTTGGATGCGTTAAATCAAGAAGCAGCGGCGAAACTGCAAGCAGGTGAACAGGTTGCGGCGTTTGAAATTTGGAACCGAGAATTACGTTTGCGGCGCTTTTTAGGTTCATTAGCAGAGGTGCAAGCATTATCACGAGTTGGCGCGATCGCTTGGAAGCTAAACGACGGACAAGAAGTACAATATATTACGGAACGATTGCAAGCGATTCAAAAGCAAGCCCAATCTCAGAAAAAAAACGTCCCAATAGATTTAGAATTGTGGCGATCGCTAGCTGAAGCTTACAAAAATGTGCGAGCGTCTAAACTGGCTATAGAAGCTTACAACCAAGTTTTGCTAGTAGTGCGACAACAACAAGATCGAGCAGCGCTATTAGAAACCCTCAAAACAATTGGAGAACTGCATTTGAGTTGGTTTGATTATCGCAAGGCTGCGCCAATCTACGAGGAATTGTTGAGTTTCGCTACATCTCTTGGCGATCGTGTAAACGAGGTAACATATCTGCAACAACTGGCTTATATTTACGAGCAGACAAGCCAACCACAGCAGTCATTGAATGTACTTAATAAACTAGCAGAAATTTACGTCAATGAAAATAATCTTACGGAAATACCAGAATTAAAGCTAGCGATCGCTTCAGATTACGAATCTCTAGCTAAGAAAGATCCTAACTTACTGCTAGAAGCTTTTAATAATTATCAAGAAGCTTATACTACTGCTTGGCAATTAAAGGAGTATGTTCGGGCTGGTGATGCTTTGCAGAAGTTAATTGCGCTGTATCGTTCCCAAGGACAAACAGAAGAGGCTTTGCAGGCTAGCGAAATTCTGGTGCAGATACAGGCGCAAGCTGCCAACTTTTACGGAATGATGCAAGCTTATGACCAAATTGGGCAATTGTATCTAGAACGCAAAGAATTCCCTCAAGCATTAACAGCTTTTCAACAAGGGTTAAAACTGGCGCAACAACTCAAACATGAAGAAGCATACTTTACTGGGCAAATTGCAAAACTGTCGAAAGCAAATTAACTGAAGTTTCTGCGATCGCTTAATATAAAAATACCCGCCACGCCTCCCCAAAAGGTGAAAAGCTATGTCAGAAACTACCCTAGCTGCACCAGATATTCAACTCCCACCCACCCAAGCAGAATTACCAGACGATGACGGTATTCCGATGGAAAGCGCACGACACAAAGCCCAGATGGATTTGCTGATAGATGCTTTGATACCTTGGTTGGAAGAACGAGAGGATGGGTTTATCGGCGGTAATATGTTCGTTTACTACAGTCTGGCTCAGGTGCGAAACAAAGACTTTAAAGGGCCAGACTTTTTTGCTGTGTTGGGAGTCCCAAAAGGAGAACGTCGCAGTTGGGTGGTTTGGGAAGAGGGGAAAACACCAGATATAGTTATTGAATTGCTTTCGGACAGCACAGCCCAAGCAGATAAAAATCAGAAAAAGCTGATTTATCAAAATCAAATGCGTGTGCCAGAATATTTCTGGTATGACCCTTTTAACTCTAATGATTTGGCTGGTTTTTCTATTGAAAAAGGAGCTTATCAACCTATTACAGTGAACGCTCAAAATCAGTTAGTGAGTCAATCTTTAGGGTTAGGATTGCAGTTGTGGCAGGGAACTTATAAAGGTATTGATGCTACTTGGTTACGCTGGGCAAATGTGGCAGGGGAATTGCTGCCAACCCCTGAAGAAAAGGAACGTCAAAGGGCAGACAAGGCAGAATTGCAGTTATTACAAACTGCACGCAACTTATTTGAGTCTGGGATGACAGTAGAACAGGTAGCGAAGTTAACAGGTTTGAATGTATCTGAGATAGACACTCAAAATGATCCATGATTTGTGGGATTTATTTAAGCGATCGCTCCACTAAAGTAATCATACAAGCGATCGCTAATCAATATCATTCCTGTTCTAAAATCCTTTCTATATCTTGCCCTGCATAGAGAATTCGCACAAATTCAATGCTTTCATCTCGCTCAGTTTTTGCTGCCACCATTCATCATTAACTTCTATCGTCTCTCCACTTCCAAGTCCTGCAATTAAAAGTTCGGCGTTGCATATTTGCGGGATGATTTTGCTAGTTTTGTGGGATGGGCATCTTGCCCGTCCCTTGTATTTCGGAGCGGGCGAGACGCCCACCCTACAGGAATCATCCCTTGATTCAGCAACGCCGGTTTTTTAAATTGAAACCAGTTGCCGTTACTAAACATCGCCACTAAATATCACGCTTTAAATTACTAAAATAACGAGTTTAGTTACCACCACTACGATTTTCGTTACAAACATCGTTATTTTAGTTGATATTGCTGGGTCTATCGTTACATTTAATACTGTTCTAATTCAGCAACCTTGAATCACTTAGTTTGAAAGATATTTTGTACCATTTTTTTGTCTGCATTTGCCGCCGCCTTATCCAACTCTGCAATCTCACCAGCGTCTAATTGCCAACCCAACGCGCCAAGATTCTCCTTAGCTTGCTCTACGCTCTTTGCTCCAGGGATGGGAATAGTTCCTTTACAGATGCACCAATTAATTGCCACCTGTGACATAGTTTTGTTTCTGAACTGTGCCACCTCTTGCAAACATTCCAAAAGCGATTTACCAGCAGAAGCCGCCTCGCCTCTACGCATTCCTGATAATATTTGCTTAAATAACAGACCTCGAATGCCTTTAGGCAAAGGGCCTTGCTCAGAGTATTTTCCTGTCAGTAATCCCAAAGCTAGAGGGCTGTAGGCAATCAATTTAATGTCTAACTCATCACAAAGGTCTTTGAGCTTGAGTTGAGTGACAGGATATGTAGACAACAGAGAATATTGAACTTGCAAACTTGTAATCGGAACGCCTCGTTCGGCAAATTTTTTCTGCACTCGCATCAGCCGTTTCGGCCCATAATTGGATAATCCCACGCCCTTGACCAGTCTTTGCTCATACAAATCGGCAAGACCATCTAAAAGTCCTTCCTCTTGCCAAGGAGCATAGTTTGCTGTTGACCAATGCATTTGTACCAAATCGACATTTTTTCCCAGGCGTTGGGCAGATGATTGACAAGCTCTCACCATTGATTGACGCGTCCATCTCCACGGGTAAGCAGCAAGCTTAGTTGCAATACAAATATTTTCTTTACCTAAACCTACATATTCTCGGTTGAATCGTCCCAGAAGTGACTCACTCCGACCATTCAATCTCCCCGTTCCGTAAGAATCGCCTGTATCAAATAAAGTTACACCGTTGCTTACGCAAAGGTTAAATACGGCTTGCAACTGCTCATCCATACTTTCGTCATATCCCCAAAGCAGTTGGTTGCCCCAAGCCCAAGTACCGCAGCCCATGCTTGGGAGTGAGAGTTTTTGGAGAGTCTGCATCTTTGCTATTTGTAGATTGCCTTATTAATTATCAGGCATATATAGCAGTCCGAAATCATTCGTGAAAATTTGAGATAGTTATAACCACCCTGTAGTCTTGATTCATTAATTTCAACTTGACAGACTACTATTAGGGAATATGGTTGGATTTGCCAACAGCCAAGCTTTTTCAGTCCAGGCGTTATTAAATAACCCCACCTCTGACACATTTAATTCAAATGAATGGGGTGGTGATTCTAGCAACAAGGGTGAACCTTTATCATGGGCCTCAACTAAGTTAACTATCCAAGGAAGAAAGTCTAAGATTTCTTTTGGTAATACAGTTAACTCGAAATCCCACAACAAATTCAGACCTCGGCAGACTTGTCCTTTTCTGGTCACTGTGACTCTACCAGCACTCTTGTTAATAGCCACTCGCAGAATGAATGGGCGGAATGGGACAAATTCATCGGGTGCTGTATAAGCGTATACATTTATATAGTTTAGTCTCTGCCTACGATCCATCCAAGATGCGATCGGTGAATTACTACTATAAGATGTACCAGTTACAAGTACCGGCATACTCATCGCAGCAGCAAAGTTAGTGTAGAACTTATGCCTTAGTTCGTTAACAATATGTTTAGCTTCTGGGTTCATGGTTGCTATACCTATTACAAAAACGATACCTGCGGTAAGCTACCCTAACGCATGGCTTCATAATAATTATTTCGCTAAAACCTCCTGCATCACTTCGACTCCTTTCGACTTCGCTACCTCGGCTCCGCTCGGCACAAGTCAAGGCAAGTCGCTCAGTGACCATCTGCTCTCTAGCTTTCTTCGTTTAGGGAACTCCAAGAAATAAATTATCCAGTATTGTGGGGTGGGCGTCTCGCCCGCCCAGTTTATATGGCGGGCAAGATGCCCACCCCACAAGAGTTAATTGAATATTTTTTTATTTTGAAATCCCTTAACCGAAGCACAAAAAAGGCAGACTCCTTGTCTGCCCTTAAGACCTGAGAGTTAAATTTTTGGTTTTAGACCTTAATAGCGGCCGCCACCACCGCCACCGCCACCATAGCCTCCTCGTCTACCACCAGAGGAACCGCCATCTGTTTTGGGCTTGGCTTTATTAACTTTTAAGCTTCGACCCATCCATTCAGCGTTATCAAGGGCATCAATCGCCGCTTGTTCTTGTGCGTCTGATTCCAATTCCACAAACCCAAAACCTCTCATCCGACCTGTTTCTCGGTCGACAGGCAATTGAACATTTTTTACAGTTCCATATTCTGCAAAGACTTGCCGGAGGTCATCTTCTTTAACCTCATAAGATAGATTGCCGACGTAAATTGACATAGAATGTCTCCAGAATCAGAGGGTGTAGAGATTTAGATCCGGAGAGGTCTGTAATACAAGTATATATAAAAACAAACTGTACAGCCGAATTTCATCTTCCACGCATACTTTAACATAAATGGAGAAGTTATGTTCGTAAGTAACACTATACTTAATCTGTCGATCTAAGTATTCAGATAGTTGGCAAAACTAGTTTCAAATCAACCTACCAGCGATCGCATGAAATTTGCAGCGATCGAAAAGTTTCCATAACTGAACTTAATTTATCTTCAAAGAATATTAATTGGTAATTTTTAGATTTTGTTCAATCAAAATTTCGAGAGAGAATAAATCAATAAAACCAGTGCGATCGCTTGTAACGTAAAATTAGTTTCCATCCAGCATTTGCTAACACCTTGACGCCCATGTTTTGCGACTACCTCATCCAAATTCTGACTGCCCGTGTATATGATGTTGCCCAGGAAACACCACTGGAGTATGCTCCAAATTTGTCTGCGCGGCTGAATAATCAACTCCTGTTGAAACGTGAGGATATGCAGTCAGTATTTTCCTTTAAACTGCGGGGTGCTTATAACAAGATGGTGCAACTGCCGCCAGATATATTGGCGCAGGGTGTAATTGCCGCGTCTGCGGGGAACCATGCTCAGGGAGTCGCCCTAGCAGCCAATCGTTTGGGAACCAAAGCGATTATCGTCATGCCAGTAACCACACCCCAAGTCAAGGTGGATGCGGTGAGAATGAGGGGCGGAGCAGTGGTGTTACATGGAAACACTTATGACGATGCTTATAGCTATGCGCGTGAATTAGAAATAGAAAAAGGATTGACTTTTATTCATCCCTTTGACGATCCCCATGTAATTGCTGGACAGGGAACAATTGGGATGGAAATTTTACGGCAACATCAGCAACCCATCCATGCAATTTTTGTGGCAATTGGAGGGGGCGGATTAATTTCTGGAATTGGGGCTTATGTGAAACGGTTGCGTCCCGAAATCAAGATTATTGGTGTTGAACCAGTTGATGCTGATGCCATGTCTCAATCGCTTAAAGCCGGACATCGGGTGCGCTTGTCACAAGTGGGGTTATTTGCTGATGGCGTGGCGGTGCGGGAAGTCGGTGAAGAAACCTTCCGTTTATGTCAGCAGTATGTAGATGAAATTATTTTGGTGGATACAGACGATACTTGCGCTGCGATTAAAGATGTGTTTGAGGATACGCGATCCATTTTAGAACCAGCTGGTGCATTGGCGATCGCAGCTGCCAAAGCCTACGCCGAACGAGAACAAATCGAGGGGCAAACCTTAATTGCTGTCGCCTGTGGTGCAAACATGAATTTCGATCGCCTTCGTTTTGTGGCAGAACGAGCAGAGTTCGGCGAACGCCGCGAAGCGATCTTTGCAGTCACAATTCCAGAGCAACGGGGAAGTATTCGCCAGTTTTGTGAATGTATTGGCAACCGTAACTTGACCGAGTTTAATTATCGTATTGCCGATGAAAAAACAGCCCATATTTTTGTCGGCGTGCAAATTCAAAATCGTGCCGATGCTGTCAAGATGGTAGAAACCTTTGAAGCTCATGGATTTGAAACCCTTGATTTAACAGACGACGAACTAACTAAACTACATCTGCGGCACATGGTGGGTGGACACTCTCCCTTAGCTAACAACGAATTACTCTACCGTTTTGAGTTTCCCGAACGTCCCGGCGCATTGATGAAATTTGTTACTTCCATGAGTCCCGACTGGAATATTAGTCTTTTTCACTACCGCAACAATGGTGCAGACTACGGACGAATCGTTGTTGGTATCCAGGTTCCCCCCCACGAGATGAAAGATTGGCAAGCCTTTCTCGACCATCTGGGCTATCGCTATTGGGATGAAAACAAGAATCCGGCATACAAGCTGTTTTTGGGATAGGTGGGGAGTGGGTAGTGAAGAAGGGAATAGGTTACAGGTTATAGGGTACAGGGTACAGGTTACAGGTTACAGGTTACAGGTTACAGGGTACAGGTTACTGATTATTCCCTATCACCTGTCACCTATTACCTGTCACCTAATCCCAATGCCCAATTTAACGAGAACTCCCCTTCAAAATCAGATTTGAGTCCCAAGTATAGAAGCCGATTTGATTAGGAACCCTAGCGAATCTACCTGTCCGATAGCCTCTAGATAGTTCATTCAGCACCTTATTTTTGATCTCTCTAGTTTGCTGAGAATCTAGTTCTCCATAAATTCCGGCGATGACTTCAGCCACACTGAAAACTTTACCTGGATTTTGTTTTAACAGAGAGGTGAGGGCATCAATTAAGAATTGACCCTCAAAGGCTTTGAGCATCGGTACTGTTTTTGTCGGAGGAACGAAAGGCTTCTTGTTTTTGTTTTTGATACTCCTAGAGGCACCATTGCGATTACCTGGGGCTACCAAACTTAAATCCAGAGTATAACAACCTGGCTCATCGGGAATAGTTACCCAGTAATTCCTTTCTCTGCCTTGGGTGAGGGAAGATTGCACTCTACCTTTAACTACTTTGAATAGATTGGAATCTAACTCTCCATAAAGCGATCGCACGATAAAATCGATATGACAAACAGTACCTATCTGTTCTTGCAATAGCTGTTTTATGGCTTCCATTCGCGAGATAGCGTGCTGATACTGAGGTAGCATCGGAATTTCCACTACCTTCGTTGAACTATCGTTGTTCTCTAAGGCGATCTTTGGATCTGTTGATGTCGTTTGAGGTTGACTCTCTTTTGTATCAACAGCAGCAGAAAAAGAATTATTTATCTCAACTCGACCTGAGTCTTTTCGTTCTGACTCTAAAGATTCCACCAAGTTGATTTCGCCGATGTCATCAAGAGGTGATAAAAACCGCAGAGAACTTTCCCCAGAAAGATTTGAGGTTTCATCAGTCGCCGTTAATCTTGATATCTGCTTGTTGGTATCAGAAAAAGACCAGTTGGACAACAATGCTTCTACATGATCGAGCTGCGATCGCGCTTGTACAAAGAGGCGTTCATACTCTTCTGTGAGGCGAGCATAATAGTCTCGTAATTCCAACAGTGGTGAGAGAAAGGTTCCCGGAGGTGGTTCTAATTGTCCATTTTGAGTCATAGGGGTTTAATCAATTTAAATCGATGTCACTTTTATAAGACATTGCTCTGGGTTTTGCCTTGTGAGATGCTGGCTGGGATTTCTTAGGCGGTTGGGGAGGGCGACATCTCTCACAATATAAAGGTCGAGGGCCGAAAGTCTCGCGTTTTGTCAGATCGTTACACTCTTTACAGACAAACTGGAAAACACGAGTATGAATCTGTCTTTTGTGCGCCCTGACAGTATATTCTCTAACATCAATGAATTTACTTGCCATAATCAGGAATTGTGAATTGCCGACGTTATCAATGTCCTATCAATATAGCTATTCAAGCAAATCAAACCGCATCAGTGTGTGTTTATGTAGAAGTTTTATTCAAATCAGTGAATTTCACATCTAGACATAAAGTGCAGATGAGCAATTTGAGAGTTAGCCATTGACTATATCTCTCAGCATATAAGTGGTGATGAGCAAACACTACTACCATTCTTTAGGCGCAGGCGATTTACATTGCCCCGCTCATAAAAGTTGGTAGGAGAAAGTGCAGGATTATTTACTTCCACTACTATTGATTGGCAAATCAAGCGATCGCCAGTGTCTCTAATAGCCCATCATAAAATTACCGCACTCCTAACCCCTCTTCCTTATGCTAGATGGGTAATGCTTAATGGAGCCATTTCTGTCTAAAGAACAACCGCCTCCTAAAAACAGGAGGCGGCGATCGTTGTTAATCAAAGTATGATTCCAATAAGTTTGATCCCTCTACTAGTAGTATGTCAAGTCAACTTCACGGGGTCAATAAGTTTGTAGTCAGAACTTTAGTCCTTTGTTAAGCGCTCAAGCGCTTATTACTAACCCATGAATTTCAACTTGACAAACTACTGCTGACTGGGAGCAGCAGGTTGTGATTGAGGTTGTTGGCGTAAACGGCGTAAAGAGTCCCGCAATTTATTCTGGCTAGCGTTATCTCTTCGCCGCCGCCGATTTGTCGTTGCTTGTGGCTTTTGTGATGAATCGGTAGCCGTTTGCTCGCGCCGGATGCGGCGTAGGGACTCTCTTGCAGTTCCTTGAGTACGAGTTGTTCTAGCTTCAGATGATGAGTTTCTCGCAGCATTTTCCCCTGTTTGAGGTTCCAACCGTCTACTCAAGCCAGATATTGCTGGTCTTGATGCAGGTATCAACTCTCTGCGCCTACGTTTTGGAGCTGCCTCTGTAGAGTTAGCAGCCGTTGTTTGCTGGCTTCTCTCTCTCTCTTGTGCTTGTCTTTGTGTTTTCCGTTCTTGAACTTGGCGATATCGCCGTGAACCTTGTAGAGCAAATTCAGTGGCTATAGATACCCCTTGTCTACCACCTTCTGCGGGTTTTAATTTCCAGTCACGCGCTTGTCTCTTGGTTTCTTCATCCAAGTCGCGGTTTCCACTAGAGCGAGCAATCCGCACATTAGTAACATTGCCTTCTGCATCAGTATCTACAGCTACTTCTACTCTGCCCTCAACTCCTCGCCGTCTTGCGGCTTCTGGATACTTGGCATTACATTCGCGGCAAGCTGCACGACCATTACCATTACCTGAACTGTTAATTTTTGGAGGTGTTGGCGTTGTTGGTGCTGTTGCTACTGTCGGACGGTTTCCTACTCCATTGCCTATACCACTACCAGTGCCGCTACCAATTCCACTACCAATTCCGCTACCAGTGCCAGTGCCAGTTCCACTACCAATGCCACCACCGATGCCACTGCCAATGCCACCGCCAGTACCAGTACCAGTACCTCCGCCAAGGCCAGCACCGCTGCTTGTACCTACAGCAATACCACTACCTGAGCCTAAACCAACACCAGATCCACCGCCACCACCGCCACCTGCCGAACTTGCTTTGGAATCTTCAGACGCAGCTGATTGTGGAATGGGTGCAGATTTTACAGGTACTTCTGGTACTGATCGTGGAATAGGTGCAGATTTCACAGCAACTTCTGGCTTGATAGGAATTGCTTTTGGCGGCGTATTTATTGGCTCTGGCTTCTGAGGGACTGCTGTAATCTGTTCAAATTTTTCTACTGGTGGAGTTTCTATAGGCTGTTTTTGGACAACTTCTGGTTCTTTTTTTATTTCTTCTGGAATCTCTGCAATTGGTTTTTCTGGTTCCGCAGTCGGAGCATCCACGATCGCCAACTCTATTGCATCATCTTGTTGTGTGGGCACTCTCGTCAAATAATTACTTATGCCAGAAGACAGTACGCCGATATGCAGCGCCAGTGAACCTATTAGACTGTAAGTCAGAAAAGACTTGAGAGCCTCAACTTCTTTGGAACGTTGCTCGACAGTAGTGCCGGAAAAGCTCATAGCTATTGCTACCTATTCTCACTAATTTAGCTATCTTAGAATGCCAGGTTACAAATATCAAGTAAACAATTCAAATTATTTGGGATAGCTTTACGGAACCCTAGACTAGGATACACATCTTTTTAGACCACCAATATCATGTTTTTTGGACAAAATTAACTTTTATTGCAATTAAATTAAATTAATTTATGTAAAACAAACGAACGAGTAAATAAAAATCATGAACGTTCCATTTGAAAAAATTATCATTATATTTTATATTCTGTTGAGAATAAGTTTCATCTTATCTCTAGATTCTGGTAGTCTGATTTTGTATTGTGGATGAAGTTATAGAGGCACTACATGGGAATTCAGAATTTGTTTGCAGCAGGCGGTGTGGTCATGTGGCCCCTGTTGGCGTTTTCAGTATTGGGTGTGGCACTGATCTTCGAGCGGATCAGGTTTTGGGTACGGATTAATAAGCGTCAAAACCGGGTAGTGCGAGATGTTTTGAATCTCTACCGTCTTGATAATATTGTCGGTGCAATGGATAAACTTCAGAAAAACGCAGATTTGCCACTCGCTCGGATTTTTCTGGCGGCTTTAGAATTAGAAGAGCCAAATCCAGAGGAATTTCGTTTGGCCTTAGAAAGTGAATCGCAAGCTGAGATACCTGTACTCAAACGTTTCCAAAACATTTTCGAGACAATTATTAGTCTGGCTCCACTGTTAGGTCTTCTCGGTACAGTGTTAGGATTGATAGCTTCTTTTGCTTCCCTAAATCTTGGTGATGTGGGAGGTAGTAAAACGACAAGTGTTACATCTGGGATTAGTGAAGCCCTGGTATCAACTGCATCAGGATTGATCGTTGCTATATTCATACTCCTGTTTGCCAATACCTTTCGGGGATTGTACCAACGGCAAATTGCACTAATTCAGGAGTATGGTGGACAGCTAGAATTACTTTACCGCCGTCGCTATGAACGAGGAGAAAAAACGTATGCGTCTACCAGATGAACCAGAACTTCCATTACAGATCAACATCGTGCCGATGATTGACGTGATTTTTGCAATTTTGACATTTTTCATTATGTCAACTCTGTTTTTAACACGTTCGGAAGGTTTGCCAGTCAATTTACCGAAGGCTGCCACAGCGAAACAACAGCAAGTTCCCACTAAAATTACCATTACGGTAGATGAAAAAGAACAGGTAAGCCTGAACCGTAAACCAATTGCAGTTGATGATTTGACAGCGCAAGTGCGGACTTTAGTTGGTTCCAATCCAGAAGTGTTAGTGATTATTAATGCTGATGAAAAAGTTGATTATGGCCGGGTGGTGGCGGTGATGGATCGGGTACGTCAGGTTCCGGGAGCTAAATTAGCGATCGCTACCCAAAGAGAGTAAATAAATATATTAGGCATCAGAAGTTCAGAGAGTCAGGAAAATTATATATTCTGGCTCCTAACTCCTTCTTGTCTAATAGACATCTCCAGCAATTTATTATGCGTTGCCCAAAATCCTTGTTATACACCAATACGGTTCGGTTAAAGGGTAAAGGGTAAAGGTTTTGAATACATTAATTCTAATGGCAGTAACTTTTATCAAAACAAAATTCAGGAGCCAGATACAAGCATCTTCATTCTGACTCCTGACTTCTGAATTCTGACTTCTTCTTCAATGATGTAGGTTTTGCCAAGGTTAAGTTTCAGCCGAATGCTTCCATTCTAGTATCTACAATCACGACATAATCCAAACTGACTTGATAAATTGCTAATTACACGAACAAAATAGGCATAGCAAATTTATACAAGCAGGTAGATTATCTGATGACGATTCCAGAGTCAATTAAAAAATTCATTACATGGATACAAGGTTTTGACCATCGTGTTTTACATAATGAAGATGACGTAAAAGAAAAGTTAATTTTGCCCATGTTTCACTATCTCTGCTATCCAGAGATATGTCATCGTGGATACTCTTTGAAAACATATCAATCAGAAACACGCACCAAAAATCCAGAAATTGCTCAGGTTTATTTTGCCACAGATGATGTTAAAAAACAAAATACAGATACATCACTGATTTTGGTAGAAGCTATAGAACCGCAAAAAACTAAGTTAACTGAGGCTATTGAGCAAGGTATATTTTATAGTAATCATTTTAATACACTATTTTTTATTGTCACCAATGGATATGAAATCAAGGTTTTTCAGCGTCTACATTACAATAAAGAAGAATTAGTTTTTGATCTAAATATAGATACCTTAAAAAATAACGATATCGCTTCAAACTTTTATAATAAACTCAATTTTGATGTAGTTAAAAATATCGATAAAAACATAGCTGATATTTTGACATATCCTAAATATAACTTAATAGAAAAATTAATCATACGCCATCCAGATTTACAGTATTTTTTAGAAAAATGTGATTTTGAGCCTTCTATAACACTAGAAGGCTACCACTTAGTTGTTGTTAAACCAAAAGTAGCGATCGCCTGTAATTTACCCAAAGCTTTTGGAGAAGGTAATTGTCAAATAGAATTTAGTAGTATCTTTTTTAAAGGTTTAAAAATTCACTTAAATCATCAAGATATTTTAGGTCAATTAATGACAGGATTACATACCCATCTAAATTGGGGTTGTCGTCGTTTTTTGAAAGAATTAGATAAAAATAATTTTACAGTAAATTTGGGTCAAACAACAGTTATTTTATCAAAATTAGAAGCAACAGACTTGTGTTTGTGTATCGATGAAGTTTGCCAAAAATATAAAAACTCAATAATTGAATTTGAGAATGCTTTAGAAACATGGAATTTTGAATTCGTAAAGTTCTCAGAAGTTCGTGGTTTTATTCTTTTTTCTGTAAGACAAGAATTATGGAAGTTGATGCAGCAGTTCGCTAAGGAATTTGATTATAAGAAAGGTAAGTCAGAATGGCATCTATTTCATAGAGAAAATATATCAATTCGAGTGAGTCGAGGAATTCGCGATCATACATTTATCTTCCCAAAATTTGACAGAGATTTATCTTTATTACCTAGCACTCAAGTTAACATACTCTACGAACTAAATGATATTAATTTACAATCTATAGAAACTGCTAAATTTAGCTTCTGGCAGCAAGATATTGGAGTAAGAGGAACTTGGACAGCTAGATATACCAAACAGTGGTTATTAGATAAATATATTCCCAAGGTTATTAATTATTACTCACAAAAATCTCAATTATCTGAATCTGAATTGCTAGCAAAAATAACAAATTACAGAAATGAACGTGCGCTGATTAAAGAAATTGATAATATCAGAGATTTAGTACCTTATCTTCGTGACATCCAATCTTGGCTACATATCTATGTGGAAAATATTGCAGCTTCGCTATTGAAACCATATTATCAAGCCTATACAAATTTAGTGCGTAACACAGATTCTTCCATAACAGGCATAGACTATATTTTCGGAAATTTGCGGCGAGTTGAGTGGAAAAATTCCCCAGAAGAAAATTATAGCAATTCCACAGACTGGAAAAACTTGACTTTTAAATATGCTATAGATTGCTTAGATCGGCAAGTAGTAAGAATCAATAATAGTGAATACGAGAATAGTTTCAAAGCAGATTTAATTACTCGGATATTTATTTGGATTATGGAAAAGGGTAGAATATCTTTTTCACAAGCTCAGTTAAGTGCTGCTAAACAAGCTTTAATCCCACTTTGGGAACAAAGTCGTTTTGAAATGCGCTATATCTATCCTAATCAATAAAATTACATAATTGGCTGTAAATACAACACAAATCCAGGAAGTACATTTTCTCCTGATAAACTAGCAGGATTGTCTAATATTTCTACATCTTTACCTGGACGATAAATTTCCACTCGCTTATTTTTCCGATCAATTAACCAGCCTAATTGAGTGCCATTTTCGATATACTCCTGCATTTTATCTTGCAATTCTTTCAAGGAATCAGTACGAGAACGCAACTCTACGACAAAATCAGGACAAATTGGGGCAAATTTTTCTTGTTGTTCTGGGGTTAAAGCATTCCAACGCTCAATTTTCACCCAAGAAGCATCGGGAGAACGTTCTGCACCATTAGGTAGGGTGAAGCCAGTTGAAGAGTCAAAAACTTCGCCTAAATTAGTCTCAGAGTTCCAAATATCTAATTGAGTGGTGATTTTAACATTACGTCTGCCAGTGTCACTACCTGTAGGTGGCATAATTAATATTTCCCCTGATGCTGTACGCTCAAATCTATAATTACTATTTTTTTGACACATTTGGAAAAATTGCTCATCAGTCAAGTCAATTTTCAATTTGAGTGTAGAAGGGAAAGTGGTCGTTGTGGCGTTCATAGGCTATTGTGAGCATCTTACTTTCTAGTGTAGTGCTGTGTGGGGTGCGTAGGCGTAGCCCGTCGTAGACATCGCATGATGAGATGATGGATAGCGATCGCAATCAAAACAATTTCTGGTTAAATTTTATTAATGCTCTATAAGCTTGATACTTTAGAGGGTAGAAAAATCTAGATGCTTTGGCTATCTCAATGGCTAGTGTTAGGAACTATATTTGTTAGCTTAACTTTTAGCACACCTTTATTTGCCAGTCAGTCTATGAACCAACCAGATATCCAGATATTAATAGAAAAAGCTAAAGATGCATGGGTTGCTCAAGATATCGATGCTCTTACACAATTGTTTACAGTTGATGGAGAACTAATCATACCTGGTCAATGCTGGCGGGGGCAAGAAAGAATTCGAGAAGGACTTGCCAATTTTAAACAACAGTATTCAGATGTCAAAATAGACATCCAACGGATTATCATTGGAGCAAATCAGGCAGCAGTAGAGTGGTACTACGAAGATACAGAAAAGGCGACAGGTCGTCGTAATAAAGCTGATGACGTAATTGTTGTAGATTTTAGGGATAGTCAAATTAGTCGTTGGCGTGAATATTTTGACACACAAACGCCAACTAACAGATAGTTACATTAACAGTGAAACTCCAATATCCCTAATTTATTTTGAATTAAGGATATTGGAGTATCAAAAGTAATTTGTAACGTAAAAAACACAAGACGTTTAGCACCTCAGACCGCTCTGATGAAGAATTTAACCTTCCCTAGGTGATAATAAAGTGGAGGAAGCGACAAAAACTCCACACCGTCAAGGTTTTGATTAATTTACACTGTTCAAACATCTGCGGTCGCTCTCCTTGGATGTCCGATGATGGGTCACAGCGGCATAACACCCATACAGTGTTATTTGATCTCACAAACTAGAATAGCTAACTGTTGGGTGAAAAACTCTCTCTCTCAAGTATAAACACTACCTAGCCAAGAGATATAGCTATATTGTTTATACAAATTTGTCTAAAGCAAGATTTTAATTCTTTATAACTTTAGCTACTCATTTGACGCCGTTGGGACTGTACTTGGTTAAACTGCTTTTGTTGTGGTGTTAATTGGTTGTAATCACTTGAAGATTGCATATCCCATTGTAATTCTGCTAGTAACAGTAAACTAACGGTCATAATTAGCCCCGTTGAGAGAAATTGCATGACACCGCAGTATGGCAAAACTAAAATTCCCAGCAAATGAATAAACCCCATCAGAATAAATGTGCGCGATCGCATTCCTATCCCGGTGCAAAGATAGCCGATAGCACTTAATCCTAACCACAGTGGACACAAACGGATCAAAACCTCTCCCCATCCCAAAAAAATGCTCAGATCGGTCAAGATTAAACCCATTAAGATTAAAATCGCCCAGCTATAAACAACCCAGCGTAGCTGTTCTACAGTTGCCCAAAACCAAGTTAAACTTACCATGCCAACTGCACCCAATAAGGTAAGCGCTGACCACAAAATCGCTTGGCTACTCCAGCTAATGGGTAGAAACTGGGCAGTTACGAAAATTCCAGATGAAATTAGTCCCCAGAGAATAAATGCTTGGTCGACGCGAGTATAAAACTTTGAAAAGAGAGTGAAATTTCCAATTTGGTAGTTGAGACAGACTAGACCTTGAATATCTTGAAAATCTAGCTCTTGCTGTTTTTCACGCAGGAGCGGCTCAGAGGAATTGAAAAAAGTCATTGATAATCTATTACTCTTGGTAGATGAATAAATTATTACTCTGTCCAAAGATATATTGTTATTTAAATATAAACAAGTAAGGAATAGTTGAGATGCTCTTGAGCAAGAAAGATTCTAGAGGTCAGTGCTACTGATTCTAGTTTAGTATATTTTAAGACTTTAAAGCCTAAAAACTCGCTGATGGAATCGGTTGTTTTCAATAGCGATCGCAACATTAAGATATCAAAGAAGCCGCTAACGTAAAACACATCTAA
Source organism: Nostoc sp. PCC 9305 (assembly GCF_963920915.1). NCBI lineage: Bacteria > Bacillati > Cyanobacteriota > Cyanophyceae > Nostocales > Nostocaceae > Nostoc > Nostoc sp. PCC 9305. The sequence continues at coordinate 1,830 of NZ_CAWUDN010000001.1, read as the reverse complement.
TTTGCAGATGAAAATTTTCTCAATATCTTGTGGGGTGGGCATCTTGCCCGCCCTGATTATGCAACTTGAATGCTGATTAGGTTATCAGTGTCTTTTGCTTAAGCGTGGCGATGTCTACGACGGGCTACGCTTCATCCACGCTTAAGCAGCAACTAATCTAGCCCTCTATTTACGTACTAAGTTCAGCAGTTCTTTAGGAGAAGCCAACAAGTCAATCGCTACAAAGAAGATTTTGCCTTGGGGATCTATCAAAAACCGCCATGCAATATTCATGCCCACGCTGGCTCCGAACCAAGGGGTTTGGACTTTGCCTGTAACTTTAACTTGAGTATAGCCATCTTCCACAGGTTCAGATACGCCGCGCTCTGGGAGCATCTTCAATCCCTGGCATTCTTCACGCATATAAGCGCGAATTGCGTCTTGACCAACAATTGGTCTTTCAAAGGGAGGTTGCAAAGCACCTTCGGAACGAAACAGAGAAACCGCAGCATCAAAGTCATTGGCATTCATGTTGTTGATATAGCCAAGTACCGTAGGATTGTTGATGCCTTCAATGGTGACTTTAGTCCGAAATGCTGGTGCAGTGGGAGGAGCTACCGGCTCTGAGACTTTTTTATAACTACCAGGAGCATTCGGATCGAATCCCATGCTAATTACGGTATTGCGTAGGATGGTAATTTGTTGACCTGAATCGGCATTGCGGATGGCTTGTAACACATCGGCAGCTTTAGAAGAAAGCTTGTAACCTGGTGGGATTGGAGCAACGATTCCCTGAGCCATCCATTCTCCTAACTGATACCAAAAGCCCAACTTGATATTCACGGTGAAGGATGCATAAGAACGGCACAGAGGAGTATCAGCACGGTTAGCCAAATCGTACATGACTTGCGTTTGAGCCTCAAAAGGCATCTGCTTAATTTGTTCGAGTAAGCCTTGTGCAAGGATCATGTTGGCTGCCCCAGGAGCCGCAACTGTAATACTTCTACCCATCTCGGTATAAGCAAACCAAAGTAATGCTAGTTGGTCTTCAGCATTGAGCTTAGAGAATGATTCGACGACGGTTGGAACAACGTCAGCAACTAGGGTGCCGGGAAAAATACTTTGAGCCGACTGGATGGTAAAAGACATAGCAGAAATTCCAAAAAGAAAATTACAGTTCTACCGAAATGTGAAAAATAAAATGTGCAAAGACAGAAGAGAAATGCGTTCAATTGTTAATAAAGGCACTCAGTAGTTTTGGCATCACTAGAAAGCCTGTTGTAGACACAGATTCTAATAAAGGCATAGTGATGCTGTTGCCGCTGAGTTTAGATACTTGGCAAAGCACATTGCAGCCTCAACTGCATGGTTATTTAAAAAGCCTTGATTAACGGTGTTTTAACGCATTGATGCTGTTTTAGTATCTTTATGTAAAGAAACATAACAAGTTCGTTACAAATAAGCAATACCTTCTCAGTTATATATTTATAATTTATGCTTATACAACCAATAAGTTTTGCTGATGTTAAATTTAATGCAATTAGTACTTTTGTGTGCATCAAATTTCCATAATCCTTAGCTGTACCTATTCGCTATCAAACATCACAAGCGTCACAGCCGACTGTCAATATGGTTCGGTTAAGCTTTTTTGATGAAAATTCTAGATTGCTAAAGATGCGATAAATCATCACAAAGACGCGATAAATCGCCGTCTCTACAATAGACCTCTTGCATAAATCAAAAATAAGAAAGAACCCCACCCCGCCAAAGCTACGCTTTGTCTCCCCTCCCCGCTTGCGGGGAGCAGGGTGGATTAATTGTCGGGAGAGAAAAAGTTTTCTCAGTCGACCA